>CANHTV010000235.1 GCA_947463285.1 Verrucomicrobiaceae bacterium
ACTCGAATACATCTGGCTGGACGGCTACGAGCCAGTCCGCAACCTGCGCAGCAAGACCCAGCTCAAGGACTTCGCCAGCTTTCCGAAGCTCGAAGAACTCCCAGATTGGGGCTTTGACGGCTCCTCCACTCAGCAGGCCCCTGGCGGCAGCTCCGACTGCGTGCTGAAACCAGTCGCTCTCTATCCAGACAGCACCCGCAAGAATGGCGTGCTCGTCATGTGCGAAGTTTACAACGCCGACGGCACCCCTCACGCCTCCAATGACCGCGCCACCATCCTTGATGACGCAAACGCTTGGTTCGGCTTCGAGCAGGAATACTTCCTCTATCAGGACGGCCGCCCCCTTGGTTTCCCAGAGAACGGCTACCCAGCTCCTCAAGGCCCATACTACACCGGCGTCGGCTACAAGAACGTCGGCGACATCGCTCGTCAGATCGTCGAAGAGCACCTCGACATCTGTCTCGACGCAGGCATCAACCACGAAGGCATCAATGCCGAAGTGGCCAAGGGCCAGTGGGAATTCCAGATCTTCGGCAAAGGCTCCAAGACCTGTGCTGACCAGGTGTGGGTCGCTCGTTACATTCTGAACCGTCTTTGCGAGAAGTACGGCATTGATGTCGAGTATCACTGCAAGCCTCTCGGCGCTACTGACTGGAACGGTTCCGGCATGCATGCCAACTTCTCCACCAAGCACATGCGTGAAGTCGGCGGCGAAGCCTACTTCCTCGCCCTCATGGCCCAGTTCGAGAAGAACTGCATGGAGCACATCGCCGTCTATGGTCCTGACAATCACATGCGCCTTACCGGTCTGCATGAGACTCAGAGCATCGACAAATTCTCCTGGGGTATCGCCGACCGCGGTGCTTCCATCCGCGTGCCACACAGCTTCAAGAACAACGGCTGGAAGGGCTACCTCGAAGATCGTCGTCCGAACAGCCAGGGCAATCCTTACCAGATCGCTTCTCGCATTCTCAAGACCATCTCCGAAGTCGCTATCTAAGACTTCTGATCCTACCGGATCATCCCTCATTGAGCGTCGCCTGAGAACAGGCGGCGCTTTTTGCTTCTGCCCCTGGGCATCCTGTGATTTCATGCCGCCATGCGCCTCTTCGCCCTCCTCAGTATCCTCACCAGCATCGCCATCACACAGGCCGCCGAACCACTTGAGCTGCGGCTCTGGCCTGAAGGCGCACCGGGGAAGATGCTGCCGCATTCCAAAGCCACCGAGGACTTCATCCGCACCCGTGCTGGCAAAAGCACCCTCACCGACATCAGCGATCCCACGATCACCGTCTTCCGCCCCGAGAAGCCGAACGGTACCAGCGTCATCGTCGCCCCTGGCGGTGCTTACATCTTCCTCTCTGCCGTCCATGAAGGAACCCAGGTCTGCGAGTGGCTCAGCAGCATCGGCGTCACCGGCATCCTGCTGAAATACCGCACCCCCACTCGCGACGAAGCCGCCCCTCATGAAAAGCCCGTCGCCGATGCCGCCAAAGCCATCGCCCTCGTCCGCGAGCACGCCAAAGAATGGCAACTCGACCCGAATCGCGTCGGCCTGCTTGGCTTCAGTGCCGGCGGCAATCTGCTCGCCCACATCGCCTGTGATCGCCCTGCGGCTTCCGCCTTGCCAAACTTCGGCGTCATGATCTACGGCGGCGGTTTCCTCGACGCCAAGGATACGACCAAGCTCAAAGAAGGCTTCACCGTCCCTGCCGATGCTCCGCCGATGTTCATCGCCTGCGCCCATGATGACGGCCAGAATCCCATCGCCTCCACCCTGCTCTACCTCGACTACAAAAAGCACAGCCTCCCCGCCGAACTGCATCTGTTCACGAAAGGCGGCCACGGCTTCGGCATGAGAGACAACAAACAACCCATCAACGCCTGGCCCCAACGCTGCGCCGAGTGGCTCGCTGCCATGGGCTGGATGGGCAAGGCACAGTAGCCAGGGCTATCCAGTCTCTGTGAAAAGCCATTGAGAGTGATGCAGACATTGTCTGCACGAGCGCCTGATGGAACCCGAAACGCATCCGCGTCATGGCGGTTTGAAGAACTCGAAAATAAAAGTGTTCATTTGAAAGCTTCCAAGTTTAAATCTCAGCTTCGAAACTCCACACATGCCCCATGAGCAGTCTCACCCTCTTTGAAGAAAAACAAGTCCGCCGCGCTTGGAATCAGGCTGAGGAGAAGTGGTATTTCTCAATCGACGACGTTGTCGAAGTCCTAACTGGTTCCATCAATGTTAAAGACTACGTCAAGAAGCTACGAAAGCGTGATCCAGCCCTCGAAGCCTACTGGGGGACAAATTGTCCCCTGGTAGCCATGCCGGGTGCCGATGGTAAGATCCGCCCCATCCGTGCTGCCAATACCGAAGGACTCCTCCGCCTCATCCAGTCCATCCCCTCGCCGAAGGCAGAGCCGTTCAAGCTCTGGCTCGCCAAAGTCGGCTATGAGCGCTTGGAGGAGATCGAAAACCCCGAACTCGCCGCCAAACGGATGCGGCAGATCTACGAGCAGAAAGGCTACTCCGAGGACTGGATCGAAAAACGACTGCGCGGCATCGCCGTCCGGGATGAGCTCACCGATGAGTGGAAAAAGCGCGGGGTGAAGGAGCAAAAAGAGTTCGCCATCCTCACCGCCGAGATCAGCAAGGCCACCTTCGGCATGACACCGTCCGAGTACAAAGCTCATAAATCCCTCGCTAACCCCAAGGAGAACTTGCGAGATCACATGACCGACCTGGAGCTCATCTTCACCATGTTGGGTGAGGCCTCCACCACCGAGATCGCGAAAAAACGGGACGCCCAGGGCTTTCAGCAGAACAAGACCGCCGCCAAGGCAGGCGGCACGGTGGCAGGAAACGCCCGCAAAGAACTCGAAGCGCAAAGCGGCACCCGCGTCTCTACACCCGACAACTTCAAAGCCCTCACCGAAGGCCCGCCGAAAGCCCTGCCCCGCCGGAAACCCAAAGCCGATTGACCCCACCATGCCCGAAGACTTCAAAAACCTTCTTCTCCACTGCCATAGGTCGGCAACCCAATCATTCCCTCCGTGCTTTTGATGTGATCCAGATCCAAGAAAGAATGACGGGCAGGAATGCCCGCATCACTTTCGGAGAGTGGGGCGGACATACTTGTCTGCCTTCTGGGCCTCTCGGGCACTCGTGCAGGCTGGAAAGCCCACAACACTCTGGGCAAACCAATGCAAACCACACCCAGCCACCGCAAACGCCTGCGCAGCAGGCCTAAAATACACCGCAGAGATTGGAAGGCCGCAGAGAAAGCCAAGGAGTGCTTGGCACCTGCGGCCGCCACGGTTCTAGGGTTCAGTCGTGATAGCGGCGCTTGTGAGGTGAAGAAGGCCGTCTTGCGGTGAACTTCACGGATGGCCCGGGCTAGCAGACGGGCACTGGTTTGCCTGACCAGATAGCCTACCGCATCCAGCGCTCTGGCATGATCGATGTAAGAGTCCTCGTTGTGGACGAACTTTACGATCCCGGCCTGCGGCTTGTCCACGGGGTGAAACCCGACCACGGCGCGACGCTCACGCAGCGAAGAAAAAAGCGGGCAGGAGTGCCCGCACTCCTCTCAAATATCCAGCCTCGGCCACCCATTCACGATTTTCATCGTCTCTAGGCTGAAGTTAATGCCACGTAGGCTGAGTTCGAGGGGACACGCATTCGCTCGTTCAAGTGAATCGAAGCTAGCTGGGGATTCGCTTGCAGTCTCCGGCGAAGTGCAGCAGTCTCGCGCGCCAATTTTTTTAACGCTTCAATCGTTCGCCTCAGCCTCATGGACTACCTTCTCATTGCTCTGAAACTCATCGTGGCGCTTGGCATTTTGAACGTCTGGCTCCTGCGTTCTGGTAAGGCCACCTCGTATCGCGGCAAAAATGCCCAAACACTGCGGGAGGAGTTCGCCGTCTATGGCCTGCCGTATCCCGTCTTTTGCCTGATTGGCCTTTTGAAAGTAGGCCTCGCCCTGGCGCTACTTGCCTCGATCTGGATGGCAGGCTTGGCACAGCCCGCTGCACTCGGCATGGGCACGCTCATGCTCGGGGCCTTTGCCATGCATCTGAAAGTGAAAGACCCTTTCAGCAAGGCGCTGCCATCTCTCTCAGTCCTCGCCCTGTGCCTTGCCATCGCTTTCATTTAGGCGGTTCAGGCTTAGAATCCCATCAGCGCCAGATAGGCGTTTAGCACCAGGTAGAAAAGCGCGGGCATGGTCTGCAAAGCACTGTCTTTGATCTGGATGCGGACGCCGACAGCCACCAGCATCATCACCGCCAGCCCGCCCGCTGCCACTTGCCCCATCCACGGCACACGCATCCCCGCCAGGAGGCCCATGCCTGCCGCACACTGCAACAGGCCCACCCACACCCGCTGCGACCCGAGCCCGTAGCGCAAAAACTCCTGCTTCATGTAGCGAGAGAAAAAACAGGCAGCTCCGTAACCGATGAACGACAGGGCGGAGAACAAGGTGAGAGCAGTTTTCAAGGCAAGGACTTGGGAGTAACAGAAAGCAGAGGCAGTCAGAATCTAAAGGATTACGCCTGTCAGGCACGGATTGCGGCAAGACAAAATAACTTCCGAAAGCTCGACTCCGGCTCTTCTGTCAGCCAGTGGCAGCCTGCCCCCAGTCTCTCGAAGGTGGTTAATCAAATCCCCAGCTTCGGCAGCCCATTCACGATCTTCATCGTCTCTAGGCTGACGGTGATGACGCGGAGGAAAAGTTCGGGGGGGATTGCCCATCGTTTCGGTGGTCCAAAGGTTGGCGTCGTTCACGATGCCGTCGGCTATACCCTTCTCACCCGGGACAAAGGCCGCTACCAGACCTACTTCCCCACGGTCACCCTCATCAGCCCATGAACTGATAGACCTCGCGTCACCATGATTTGTGATTTCCCGCAGATTCAGGGAGGCCTGCAGATTTCTTTTTTTAGTTAATCGGTGGGAGAAAACCGAATTCACAAAAGGTGATGGCTTCAGGTATAACCTATCGAATCTACCCATAACCACTCAGGAGAGCCGGGTTCACATTCCATTGCCCTGCTTGCGCAGCCACAGGGTCAAGCGCTCGGGCCTGATACTGCTCTGCCGCCACCGGCGCGGTCGGCGATGAAGATGGTGTGGGTGCAGCGTTTCGCCTGCGGGTAGGCTCGGCAGGGGACGACCTCGACGGCGAAGCCGGCTTTCACGAGCTTTTTCTCAAAACGTCGGTCCTGACTGGCGGACCAGAAGGTGACGCGGGCACCGGGCTTTAACGCACGGATGATGGCCACAAATCCCTGCGCCTGATAGAGTCGCTCATTGCCGTCCTGCACCATGGCGATGGGGCCGTTGTCCACGTCCAGCATGATGGCGTCGTAGTGGCCTTTGGGGGCGTCTGTGATGACTTGATAGACATCTCCGACGATGATTTTCACCCTAGGGTCATCGAGCAGGTGGCCATTGACCTCACGCAGGTGCTCACGGTTCCATTCCACAATCTCCGGCAGCAGCTCTGCCACCTCCACGATGGCATCCGGCGCGACCATTTCCAAAACGCGCTGGAGGGTGAAGCCGAGACCGAGACCGCCGATGAGGACGCGCTGCTGCGGCTGCTCCGTGACACGCACACAGGCGCGCTCGGCCAGCACTTTTTCAGACTCGGAGGCATTGGTGCCCATGAGGGGCTGACGATCCACGCGGATGTAAAAATGGTTGTCATGAGCATGCAGAGTCATCTCTGCGCCCTGAGGGGTGCGTGCGGAGGCCAGTTGGAGGAAGGGTTTCAAAACATGTCGCCCATCGCCTGAAATGGCGGGTGTTGCATCCTGAAAAGATGGGTCGTGAATGAGATGTTCATTCCGGGTTTTTGCGACAGGGTGCAGGCCATGAGCATCGGCACCAAAAATCGTCTGAACCTAACTGGCACCACCTGCAAAGCGCATCTGCGTGAGCAGCACGCGAAGAATCTGGCCCTGGTGGAGGAGTTTATCGCGGAGATCGAAGGCACGGGCAAGAACCAGGACACGACGAAGTGGAATCAGTTCACCGATTTGAAGCGCAGCACGGCGGAGATGCTCCAGCGGGTGGATGCGGCCTTTGATGCCTGGATGAATCCCTGAGGTGGTTCAGGCGCAAGGCGGGGCGGAGGACATCCAA
>CANHTV010000236.1 GCA_947463285.1 Verrucomicrobiaceae bacterium
GGAACATGATGTCGCGCTCGAAGACTTATCAATCGGCCAGCGCCTGCGGGTCAGGCCGGGAGAAAAAATCCCGGTCGATGGTCGGGTGCTGGAGGGCAGCAGTCAGGTGGATGAATCCATGATCACAGGCGAGCCAGAGCCTGTGCTGAAAACACCTGGCGATACCGTCAGTGGTGGGACGATGAATCAACACGGCAGTCTGGTGATGGAGGCCTCACGAGTCGGGAAGGACACCTTGCTGGCACAGATCATTCAACTCGTCAGTCAGGCTCAGCGCAGACGCGCACCAATCCAGACGCTCGCCGACCGCATCGCGGCTTGGTTTGTGCCTCTCGTGCTGGCAGCGGCAGTGATCAGCTTTGGGCTTTGGCTGCGATTCGGCCCTGAGCCAGCCCTCGGCTACGCCATCGCGAATGCCGTGGCGGTGCTCATCATCGCCTGCCCCTGCGCCCTGGGTTTGGCGACCCCGATGAGTGTGATGGTCGGCATCGGCAAAGGTGCCGGGATGGGAGTGCTGATCCGACACGCAGAGGCGATCGAAAAACTGGCCGAGCTGCGCATTCTAGCCTTGGATAAAACGGGCACGCTGACCTTGGGTCGTCCTGAAATGACGGAAATCCTGCTCCCTAAAGACAGTCTGCTGAGCGAAAACGAAGTTCTGGCCTTCGCTGCGAGTTTGGAGACAAGAAGTGAGCATCCTCTGGCTCACGCCATCGTCCAGGCAGCTGAAAAACGGCAGCTTTCACTTCACGAGGTGGCCGACTTTCACGCCACTCCCGGCGGGGGCGTTCAGGGCCTTGTTGGCAGCCGCCAGCTCTTCATCGGCAAGGCGGATTTCCTACACGAACACCACCTAACAAAAAAGACCGTCTTGGATGAAGCTATCCAAAACGCCCAGTCTCAGGGCAGCTGCGTCATTCTGCTTGGCATGGATCAGCAGGTGGCAGCAGCTTTTGTCTTGAGCGATCCCGTCAAACCCACCACACCAGCAGCCCTGGATGAACTACGGGCGATGGGGATTCAGGTCATCATGCTGACGGGGGATCACGAACGCACGGCGAAGCACCTGGCCAGCACGCTCGGCATCACGCGCTATCATGCAGGCGTCAGCCCGCAGGAAAAACATGATTTGGTCACTCAATGGAAGCGCACCGGAGAAATCGTGGGCATGGCAGGTGACGGCATCAATGACGCACCCGCCCTGGCGGCTGCCGATGTCGGTATCGCCATGGGCACAGGCACGGATGTAGCCATGGCGAGCGCCTCCATCACACTGGTAAAAGGCGACCTGCGCGGCATCATTCAGGCCATCCATCTCGGTCGTGCGATGCAGTGCAACATTCGTCAAAACCTGGCCTTTGCCTTTCTCTACAATGCACTGGGCATTCCTATGGCCGCCGGCATTTTGTATCCGTGGTTTGGCCTGCTGCTGAGTCCGATGCTGGCGGGAGTGGCGATGAGCCTGAGTTCCGTATCCGTCATTTTAAACGCACTCAGGCTCAGTCATGCGAAGCTCGGCCGATAAAGGCAGCTCCGAGCTTCCGTAGGTTTGGGAGCATGTCTTCCATCATTCAGCCTTCTTCCTTCGTTCGTTGCGCCGGTCCGGTATCGCGACGTGGCTTCATGCAGTTTGGTCTGGCCGGCATGGCGACTCTGAGCTGGCCCGGCCTGCTGAAGCTGCGTGCCGAAAATGCGCTGAAGCCAAAGGGCGAGCGCAAATCCATCATCATGGTCTGGCTGCCTGGTGGTCAATCTCACATCGACACCTACGATCCCAAGCCTGAAGCCAGCAGCGAGTATCGCGGGCCTTTCAAAACCATCAGCACCAAAGTGCCCGGTACGCATTTCACCGAACTGCTGCCGATGAATGCCAAGATCGCTGATAAATTCACCGTGCTGCGCTCCATGTATCAATCCGCAGGCGGACACCCTGCCGGCACCATGCAGATGTTTTCCGGTGACTCCGATACTCGCGACAAGCCGAAGCCGCGCCTGCCTGACTGGATGTCTGTCGCTCATTACCTCCGCGCTAAAGATGGCGGCCGCACCAATCCGCTGCCAAATTACATTGGTGTCCCCGCCGCCTCGCCGGAGTACTCCAGCCCGGCTTACCTTGGCGATGCTTATGCTCCTTTTGCCGTCAGTGATGATCCCAATCGCCCGAACTTCCAGGTGCCTAACATCGGTTTGTCCGACGAGGCGGAAACCCGCCGTCTGAGTGATCGCATCGCCCTCCGCCGCAGTCTGGATAAAATGGAACGCGCCTTTGATCGTGAAGGCGAACTCGGAGCCCTTGATGAGTTTGAGGCTCAGGCTGCCACGCTGCTGACAAATCCACAAACGCGTGATGCCTTTGATCTGAATAAAGAAGACGCCGCTGTCCGTGATCGCTATGGTCGCAACCGCTGGGGGCAGCAGCTTTTGCTGGCCCGTCGCCTCGTCGAGGCGGGTGTGGAAATCGTCACCAGCAGCCTCAGCGGCCCCCTTTGCGGTCGCGTGAACAACTGGGATGACCACGCGGTGAATCAGCATCAGTTCGAGGCTCTACGCTTCCGCATGCCCACTTATGACCGCGCCGTCTCGGCTTTGATCGAAGACATCTACGCTCGTGGCTTGGACAAGCGTGTGCTGGTCGTCGTCACAGGCGAGTTTGGCCGCACACCGAAGATCAGTTTCGACCGCAGCACAGGTGCCGGAGATGCCAGCGGACCGACAGGCACCTTGCAACCGGGCCGCGACCACTGGCCACGCGCCTTCACCAATATCTGGGCCGGAGGCGGCATCCAGACGGGTGGCGTCATCGGTGCCAGCGACAAGCGCGGCGAAGACGTCATCGAACGTCCCTGCAATGCCAGCGATTTCCTCGCCACCGTCTATCATCACCTCGGCATCGACCACGCCAAAGTCACCCTGGATGACCTCAATGGCAGACCCGTTCACATCGTCGAAAACGGGCGGCCGATTCCTGAACTGATCGCGTAAAACTCAAAGCTGAAATGAAAAAGGGCTGCCTAAACGGCAGCCCCTTGACTTGGAAACGCTGAGTTAGGGAGTGCTACGGAGTGCCGTTGACGTAGTCAATGGCCGCACGGCAGATTTCCCAAAAGCTGCCGCTTTCGAGGCTGGCTCCGCCCACGAGGGCACCATCCACGTCTTTCTGACGGATGAGTTCGGCCATGTTGTTTGGCTTCACGCTGCCGCCGTATTGGATGCGGATCTTCTGGGCGGTGTCTTCACCAAACATCTCAGTCAGCACACTGCGGGTGAATGCGTGGGCTTCCTGGGCCTGCTCAGGGCTGGCGGTGCGTCCGGTGCCGATGGCCCAGACGGGCTCATAGGCGATCACGCAGTCGAGGATGCGACGGGCACCGACTTCAGCGAGAGATTCGCGGAGTTGGCTTTCGAGGACTTTTTCGATGAGGCCGCCATCGCGTTCTTCGAGGGTTTCACCGATGCAAAGGATGGGATGCAAGCGGGCTTCAAGAGCAGCCAGGACCTTGGCATTGATCACCGCATTGGTTTCACCATAAATGCTACGGCGCTCACTGTGACCGAGGATGACGTGCTTGCAGCCGCATTCTTTGACCATGCGGGCATTGATCTCACCCGTGAAGGCTCCACCAGCGTGCTGGCTCATGTTTTGAGCCGCCAGTTCGACGCTCTGCTCACGAGCATTCATCAGCACCTCCTGAGCTTTAGCCAAGCTGACGAAGGGAGGTGAGACGACGATTTGAACAGGGCATTTGTCAGGCACGAGACGGGCAAAGGCACGGAGGAAATCATCCGTCTCCTGAGGTGTCATGTGCATCTTCCAATTGGCGGCGATGATGGGCTTGCGCGGGTGGTTCATGGGGAAAAGAAGTTTGCGGTTATTTGCGATAGTTGACGATTCTTTACAGGAGTTCTCAGAAGACTTGGCAAACAATCGTCAATCCCGCGTGCGGGATCAACAACCGTAAACCACTGTAAACTTCAGGCCTCATTTCTCCTGCAAGCAGGCGACGCCGGGCAGCACTTTGCCTTCGAGGAGTTCGAGGGATGCACCGCCGCCGGTGGAGATGAAGGTCATCTTGTCGGCGAGCTTGGCTTTCTTCACGGCTTTCACGCTGTCACCACCACCGATGATGGTCTTGGCGCTAGTGTTTTCGGCGATGGCGGCTGCCACATCGAAGCTGCCTTTGGAAGATTCTTGGATCTCGAACACGCCCATCGGGCCGTTCCAGATGACAGTCTTGGCCTTGGCGATCTCTGCTGCGAAGAGCTTCACGGACTCAGGTCCGATATCGACACCTTCCCAGCCGTCTGGGATGCTTTCGTTCACGCCGGTGTACTTGGTGTTGCCGAGTTTCTTGGCATCGAAATCAAATGCGTCGGTGATCATGGCATCGACCGGGATGAGCAGATTCACGCCGCGAGCCTTGGCTTTGTCGATGGCGGCCTGGGCGATGGGTTCCCACTCAGGTTTGTAGAGGCTTTTACCGATGGTGATGCCTTGGACGAGCTTGCGGAAGGTGTAGGCCATGCCGCCGCCGATGATGATGGTGTCGGCCTTTTCGAGCAGGCGATTGATGACCTCGATCTTGTCGTTCACCTTCGCGCCGCCGAGGATGACCACGAAGGGACGCTCGGGGTTTTCGAGCTCGTCGTGCAGATAGGTCAGCTCTTTTTCCATAAGCAGACCGGAGACGGCTGGGAGGTAATCAGCGACGCCAGCGGTGGAGCTATGGGCGCGATGGGCAGAGCCAAAGGCATCGTTCACGAAGACTTCCGCAAGTTCAGCGAGGCCTTTGGCGAGTTCAGGATCATTCTTTTCTTCACCAGCGTGGAAGCGGGTGTTTTCCAGCAAGAGCACACCGCCAGCTGGCAACGCCATGGCTTTGGCGAGTGCGACTGGACCAGTGGTTTCTTCGGAGAACTCGACAGGAACGCCGAGAAGTTCGCTGAGCGCAGGAGCTACGGGAGCGAGAGACTGTTTCGGATCACGCTGACCCTTCGGACGACCAAGATGGGAGCAGAGAATGACCTTGGCACCGGCTGCGATGAGAGCCTGCAGCGTCGGCAGAGTTTCCTGGATGCGTGTGGCGTCCGTGATGACCATCTGGCCGTCTTTTTCGTCGAGAGGGACGTTGAAATCGACGCGCACGAGGACGCGCTTGTTGCTCAGATCGATGTCGCGGATGGTCTTTTTGGGCATGATTTTAGGGGGTGAGAGAAGATCGCTCGGGAAAAGCGGGCAGATGCTTAGCACAGAGCGTGCTAGGCGCTCGTAAAATTTTGCTGACCTGTGGAATTAGATGTTCTAGCGAGCAGTCTTTTGCGGCTACCTCGGAGCGTGACAATTCCGTTTTATCTACTAAAGCCAGTCATGGATCTCCATCTTCAGGGTCAGAAAGTCGCTATTTTTGGTGCAGGAAACGGCATTGGCCGTGCCATCGCCGCAGGTTTCCTAGCCGAGGGCTGTCAGGTGCATGGCTTTGACCGCGCATCGGGACCTGACCTGCCTGAGGGACTGACCATGACCCTCGGAGATGTCACGTCTTTGGAGGCGGTGCGCGGATTCGCGGAGAAACTGGAGTCTGTCGATCATGTGGTTTTTTCGGTGGGCATCGGCTCAGGCAAATTTGGCTTTCCGTTTTGGAATCTGGAACCCTCCGACTGGGCGCGAGTGCTGGAGGTCAATCTCATCGGCGCGGTGAATGTGGCACACAGTCTGGCTCCGAAATTGATCACCCGAGGCAACGGTTCCATGCTTTTTCTCGTCTCGGTGGCCGGGCAAATCGGCTCACAAACGGACCCTCCCTACAGCGCATCGAAAGCAGGCCTGATCAATTTTACCCAATGCGCCGCCAAAGACCTGGCTCCCTACGGGGTTCGTGTGAATGCGCTGGCACCTGGCATGGTGAAGACGGACTTAAACCAGTCCATTTGGGCGGCTGGACAGGCAAAGTTACCGGAATCACAACGTCAGACCTTCGATGAATGGGCGGCAGAAAAGATCAAAAAGGTCTCCCATCTCGGACGCTGGCAGATGCCTGAGGAGTATGCCTCCATGGCGGTATTCCTAGCTTCGGATCATGCCAAAAACATCACCGGCCAGACTCTAAACATTGACGGCGGCCAAGTCATGCACGCCTGA
>CANHTV010000237.1 GCA_947463285.1 Verrucomicrobiaceae bacterium
ATGGGAACTGGTGTTGTTTATGGAATGAGTATCGCAACGGTAATCGGATTGTTACTCATTCCGGTTTGTTATGTCTTCGTTCAGAAGATCATCGAGCGCTGCGGCAAAAAACCATTGCCATCGACTCCTGCTACCTCATCCAGCCACTGACCCGTTAAGTTGCTGAACCCTGGAACTCCACGTTTCACTGCCTTTTATTCAATGCGCATTCTCATGAAATTCATCTCCCCCGTTTTGACCGTAGTATGCCTTGCCAGTCTTGGTTGTACACTCAAGCAGCCACCGCAAGGTGCTGAAATCCTGAGCGACGACGCACGGGCAAAAATTCCCGGCTTATGGAGTGCAACTTCCGCTGGTGGCACGGTCGCTCCTGGCTGGATTCGTTCTTTTGGTGACGTCACACTGACTGCCATCGTCGAGGACGCTTTGGAGCAGAATCCTGACTTAAAGGCAGCTGCGGCACGCGTGGAGGCCTCACAGTCAGCCGTTCGCGTCGCCGCCTCTTCCTTGTATCCGCGCATCGGCTTGAAAGGGCTGGGAGAAAGGCAGGGACGTGAAATGCAGGGCAATCTTGGTGCAGGTATCACACCTCCTGACTTGGGTAGTTCGGGCGTTGACACCAGCGGTGGTAGCAGTGACATCAATACCTTTGACAGCTCCATGGGGCGTTGGGTCACTGGAATTGGTATCGGGGCTTCGTGGGAGGCGGATGTCTGGGGGCGTGTCCGTTCCAAAAAAGCTGCCGCAAAGATGGACAGTGCTGCGCTTGAGGCTGACTACGAATACGCCCGACAATCGCTTGCTGCATCCGTTGCCCGTGCCTACTTCTCGACCATTGAGGCCGGACAACAGGCGACAAATGCGCAGGAGACTCTTGCCTTATACAAGGACTATCTGAAGCTCACCGATGCCCGTAAAAAGCAGGGCTTTTCGAGCGAATACGAAGTTGCCCAGTTGAAGTCCAGGATGGCCGGTGCTGAGGACACTTTATATGCCGCTGAAGCCGCGCAAGCTCAGGCCATTCGCGCTATTGAAGTGGTGATCAGCCGCTATCCTTCGGGCAAGCTAAAGACGCGGCGTACCTTTCCGGTCATGGCGAGATCCGTGCCGAGTGGCATGCCGTCAGAACTCCTTGAGCGCAGGCCCGATCTCGTAGCTGCAGAACGTCGCTTTGCTGCTGCGTTTCACCGATCCAATGAAGCGCGCACCGCCCGTCTTCCGAGATTCGCCATCAGTGCCACGGGCGGTTTGGGCAGCGCCCAACTGGACGGCGTTGGGGTGATCGATGCAGTCAGCTGGAGCCTTGCAGGTGGAGTGACACAACCCATCTTTTTCGGTGGCGAACTCAAGGCCGCAGAAGACATCCGTAAAGCGGAACAGCGCGCCGCTGCTGCCGCCTATGCTGGCACTGCACTGCGAGCTTTTCAGGATGTGGAAGATGCGCTCGATAGCGAGTATCACCTTCGCCGTCGCGAGGGTGCCCTAAACGGCATGGTCGAGCATAGCTTAGCGGCAACCAAGCTGGGCAAGGTCCAGCTCGACCAAGGGCAGACCGACATGTTCACCATCCTGCGACTCGTGGCAGAAAATTTCGCAGCCAAGGCCCAACTTACGCAGATTCGTGCCTCCCGTCTGCGCGAAAGAATCAACCTTCACCTCGCCCTGGGGGGAGATTTCAGGCTGACACCAAAAAACGCAACCAAAGGGAAGGATTAAACACGAGGTTTAAACGCTCAGTTTAAGCAAAACTTAGCAGAGCAGAAAATGGGAAACGCCCCTAACTCAGATCAATTCGCATTCCGGCGCCTCATTCTCGTGGGCCTTATCGGGAACGTCATGGAGTGGTACGACTTTGCCGTTTACGTCTAGCATGCAGTAACCATCGGGAATCTTTATTCTCCGCAGAAGCGCCCATCTTATCGCTATTAGCTTCCTTTGAAGCCCTTTGCCGCAGGTTGGCTCGTCAGCCATTTGAGAGAAATTATCTTGGGGAGGATTGGCGACTTGGTGGGGCGTCAGCTTGCCATTTTGCTATCTGTCATGGTGATGGCCATACCTACGGTGCTCATGGGATGTCTGCCCAAATTTCAAATGATTGGTTTGGCAGCACCTATTTGGCTTGTCCTCTTGAGGCTTGTTCAGGGAACTGTCTGCCGGTGGTGAATATACAAGATCATTAGTTTTTTGGTCGAAAACATACCGCAAGATCGAGGGGCCTGCTTCGCCGAATGGGGTGCCTGGGGGGGGGCGTCTGCCGGCACGCCGCTAGGTTTGGGTGTTGAATTTATGATGGCCTCCTTGTTACCTCCAGATCAGTTGGAATTATGGGCCTAGCGAATTCTGTTCCTACTCGGAGGTGGGGTGGCTTTTGTGGGTATAATACTCCATAGGGATTTTTGGGTGCTTGACTCCAATCATCATGTCGTGGCTCATTGCCTCTGCACACAGCTCAAGGTTATTGGGTAGCTGCGACTTCAGCTTTTTCAGCCATCACGCTGTTGTTTTTCGTGCGCGAAACCAAGGGTAGCAGTTTGTAGCGTGCACAAAACAGGTGTGCATTTGGTTTGAAACTGCGCCTTGTTCATCTAAAAAAAACATCACGCTCCTAACAATCGTTTGAATGGATGGCCTTCGTTTTGGTCGATGCGTTCAGGACGGCCTTTGTGATTGTAGGTGAGGGCGGTGTGGTCGATGCCCATCAGATAAAGGATCGTCGCGTGCAGGTCATGGACATGCAGACGATCCTCCACGGCGTAAAGACCCAGGTCATCGGTGGCTCCATAGGTCTGGCCGCCTTTGACGCCGCCACCTGCCATCCACATGGTGAACCCGGTCGGATTATGGTCGCGTCCATCACCCTGCTCACTCATGGGAGTGCGACCAAATTCACCGCCCCAGATGACGAGGGTCTCTTCCAACATGCCGCGAGCCTTCAGGTCTGCGAGCAATCCGGCGATGGGTTTATCGACGGCGTTGCAGAGCCGGGAATGATTCACTTCAATGCCCTTGTGGCTGTCCCACTTGCTGCCTGCACCGCTGTAGAGCTGGATGAAACGAACGCCGTTTTCCACCAGTCTTCGGGCTAACAAACAATTGCGCCCAAAAACAGCGGTGGCTTCATCGTCCATGCCGTAAAGCTTCTTGGTCGTTTCAGTTTCCTTGCTCAGATCAACTGCTTGTGGAGCCTCAGCCTGCATCTGGTAGGCGAGTTCATAACCTTTGATGCGGGCTTCGAGCTCGGTGTTGTCTTTGCGGCTGGCACCGTAGTCAGCATTCAAAGCGCTGAGCAGGTCGAGCTTGTCACGCTGTCTTTGGCGATCTACGCCCTTGGGGTTGTCGAGGTATTTGATGGGCACGCCGTCGGAGTTGAATTCGACGCCTTGATACACCGCAGGCATGAAGCCATTGCCCCAATTACGCACGCCATTCACGACGGTAGCTTCACTGTCTTTGATCACGACAAAACCGGGCAGGTTTTGATTCTCCGTTCCGAGGCCGTAGGAGGCCCAGGCTCCCAACGATGGCCGACCGCCAAACACGGAACCCGTATTCATGGAGCAGACACCACCCGCGTGATTGATGCCGCTGGAGGCGCAGGAATGAATGACAGCCAGATCATCGGCATGTTGCGCCACGTTTTGAAACCAGTCAGAGATCCACAAGCCACCCTGGCCATACTGTTTCCAGGTGCGTTTGCATTCCAGCAGGGGAGATTTGGTCTCGCCCATGGCTGTGATGGGCGGCTTAAAGCTGGCTGGCAGCTGCTGGCCTGCGAGTTTGTTCAGCAGAGGCTTGTAATCAAAGGTGTCCAGATGACTGGGGCCACCTTCCATGAAAAGAAAAATCACGCTCTTGGTCTTGGCTGCTCGCTGCGCCAGGCGTGCTGACGAGGCCTGGGCCTGAGTGCCCGTGAGAGCTGACAAAGCCACGGCTCCAAAGCCTGCACCAGCGGTTTGCAGGAAGTCGCGACGAGATGAGGGAAGGTCGAATCGATGGCAGGACATGGCGCTTAGTGGAGGTAAAAGAACTCGTTCGTGTTGAGCAGCACCTGGCAGAGATCATTCATGGCCTGCCGGAAAGGATCATCAGCTTCGACGGTCTTGGTGTCTGAGCCGCTCCAGGCAAACTGTGATGTCAGTGGATCACCGGCACGCCAGGTGATGAGGCTTGCGGTCCATTTTTCAGCATCCGCATTGAGATCTTTGTCTGGCAGGTTGCCGGTGACGATTCTCATAGCTTCGATCTGCCCATCCCACTGATGTGAAGGCGCACGTTTGTTGAGCCCACCGATGACGAGCTGGGATGCCCCAGCGCTTAGCTTGGAACGAATATCCATCGGCACGACGGCGGATTGCAGCGGCAGGCTGTCATTCGTCAGATCACGCACTGTGAAGACAACATTGTGACCGACACAGGAAAGGCGGGCCGTGATGTGATAGCGGCGTCCGAGTTCGATGTGGATGTTGGATGGGACGACTTGGTAACCAATATTGGCGTTCTCATCTTCGCCCACGACTTGCATGATGACGTTGCGGGGTTTGTAGCGTGATTTTTCACCTGTTACTCCAAGGCTCCAGCCAAAGGCCTCCAGGCTGTCTTTGCCGCCATTCCAGCGTGACGTGATGGTGCGGACAGAAGCATTCACATCAATGCTGTTGAGGCTGACAATGGCTTCGACGGTGAATTCATCACCTTCTTTTTCGGAGCTTTGGGCGATGAGTCGCTCATGAGCTGAGTTCTCTTTGAAACCTGTTGCAGCGTCGCTGGCAGGATCATTCGCGGAGACCGGTGCGGAAGCTGTGCCTGCGCGTTTTTTCAGGAAGCCTTCAGCTGTCGTGCGTTCCCGTTCAGAAGGCGGTCTTCCGAGCACGGCCATCCAGGCCTCGTCAATGTTGCCGACCCGATCTGCCAGCTTGCGTGAGCGAGCGAGCAGCCAGTCGCCATTGAGCAGTTGCAAAGCCTGCGTCGGCGTCGTGGTGCTTTGACGTTCGGACGTGCTGGCAAAGCCCGCTGGCGCATCGAGCGCACGCAGCAGTTCATTCTGATTATTGCGCTTCTTCATCGTGAAAATGGAGCGGCGAGTGCCATTGCCATCTTCCGCCGGGCCGCCTGATTTGGGGTCTAGTTCACCGCTGGCAGCCAGCAGGGCATCACGTACCTGCTCGGCATCCAGGCGGCGTGGGTTAAAGCGCCAGAGGTAACGATTCGATGGGTCCACTTTCAAAGCTGTTTCAGGCGGTGAGCACCGGGATGTCTGACGGTAGGTGGCTGAGAGCATGATCTCACGATGCAGGGGTTTCAGCTTCCAGCCGTTCTTCACAAAGCGATTCGTTAGGAAATCCAGCAGTTCGGGGTGGGTCGGTGCTTCCCCAAGCTTGCCAAAATCACTCGCCGTGGCCACGATACCGCGTCCGAAATGATACTGCCAGATGCGGTTTACGATGACACGTGTCGAGAGCTGATTGTCTGGGCGTGTGATCCAGTTGGCCAGAACGGTTCGACGTCCCGTGGAGTTGGCCTTGGCTTTAATGACAGGCTCTTTGGGTTCCAATAGGGCGAGGAAGCCTGGGGCGATTTCTTGTTCACCCTTGCGAGTCTTCAGGGCATTGGAAGGTGCTTTGGTGCCTGTGTCTGTGGCGACAAAGGCGTCCAGCAAAGGCTTGGGCTTGAGGTGATCAAACTTCTTCAATTCTTCCTCGAGAGCCTTGTAAGCAGTCTTGGCCTCCTCGGTCTTCAGGCTCTTCATCGGATCAAAGGTTTTGCGTTCGTGGACCATCTGGCGTTCGCAGAGACCTGCGAGTTGCTTTTCCAGCGAGTCGCGCTTTTCGGCGGGCTTTCTCACCATGGCTTGCAAATCATCGGTGAAGCGCGTGAGAGCACGCTCGACACGAGGTTCGAGCAGCGGGTTGATCATTGCCTCCATCTTGGCTCGGATGTCGGCCGTGGCTTGCTCCCATTGAGCTTGTTGTTTGTCATGGGCTTTCTTTTCATCAGGCGTTGCCAGCTTCAGATCATCGCGCCACTGCACGGGGGCCAAAAAGGCCCGCAGACGGTAATAATCTTTTTGCAGGATGGGATCAAACTTGTGGTTATGGCAGTGAGCACAGCCCATGCTCAGACCCAG
>CANHTV010000238.1 GCA_947463285.1 Verrucomicrobiaceae bacterium
CGCCCGGCTCCGCCATATACACACGCAGACCTTTGAGGCCATCCTGAGCTGTCTGTGCTCCAGAGTAGTCGATGCCGAGATAGCGCGAGAAAAGAGTCATGCAGGTTTGATTCAATAAAGCTGCCGTTAACATCAACAAAGCAAGCTCGCGACGCATAATCGGGCACCTCTGTCCTTTTGGATTCGTTTGGCAAACGCCAGCATCTAATGCAATCTGATTGCATCATGAAAGTCACCATTATTTCGGGTTTTCTTGGCTCAGGCAAGACCACGCTCCTGCGCCGTTTGCTGCGCGAACAAAAAGCGCGTTCATTGGGGGTAATCGTCAATGACATGGCTGATCTGGAGGTGGATGGCGATCTACTCCGCGCCGGTGAACGTGTCTCCGAGGAGCACGGAAACTTCATTAGCCTTTACGCAGGCTCGATCAGTGGAGATCGACGAACGGCTTTCGCGCAGGCCCTGGAGCAATGGCGGGATCGCTGCGATCTGGAGCATGTTTTGGTCGAGACCTCCGGCAGCACACATCCCTGGCCTTTGATCGAGGAGCTGGTGAAGCGCCCGGCTTATGAGATCGACACCTTTGTCACACTGCTGGATGTGAAGGCTTTCATCGAAGACTACGGCGCAGGAAAGCTGCTTTTTGAAGAGCTGATCCGCAATGAAGCTCAGCAAAATCGCAGCACGGCCAATTTGCTGGCAGAGCAGATCCAGTTCGCCGACCTCATCCTGCTAACCAAGACGGACCGCATCCGCGCCGAGGATCTGCCCTTTGTCATCAAATGTCTGGAAATACTGAACCCCCAAGCCAAAGTACAACCAGTGACCTACGGCCAGATCCCGGCGGCACGTCTGCTGGGCAGTGGCGGATTCAGCCTCGGCAGAGTGCGACTGCTCGCCAACGCATGGCGGCAGTCATCGTCTGAAACGCTGGGTGAGGCAGAGAGCTACGACATCAGCAGCAGCGTCGTTTGTGAAGCACGCCCGTTTCATCCCCAGCGACTGTGGACACTCTTCCGCACACGCCTGGGCCGTGGCATTCATCGCAGCAAGGGCTTCATCTGGATGGCCTCACGGGATGCCCAGGTGCTGCTGTGGAATCAAGCCGCTGGCAGCATCGACCTGGAACTTCTCGCCTACTGGAAGGCCGCGGTGGTCAAAGATCCTCTAGGCAAATTGCTCCCGGAAGAGATTCAGCTGCTACAAAAAGAGCTCGAAAAAACCGACCCCATTTTTGGAGACCGCCTTAACGAACTGACCATCATTGGCACAGCCCGAGATCGCGAAACCTTCACACGCGAACTGCAAGACGGCTTCTGCACCCCGGAAGAAATCCGCCACTGGCAAAACGGTGGCACCTTTGATGATCCCTGGCCGAAGGAATTGCGAAAGGTGGGATGAGGCAATGGATGACCATCGTGTTCAAATCCGACCTATTCCTCGCCGGGAATCCATGAGGGGAAAGGATCAGGCAACTGGCTCCAGCCTGAGGGGCCATCGGCGAATTCGGCATCGGTCAGCAGAGCGGCATCAAGACGGGCACTGAGGGCGGCTTTGTCCATGTCACGGCCGATGATGACGATCTCGGTGCGGCGGTCGCCATACGGTCCTTGCAGATTGGCACGGATTTCTGCCAAACTTTGTTCGTCCTGCGGCCATTCGTTTTCGGCAACAGCGCTCCAGAAGAAGCCCATGGCCCTTGTGTCGCGGAGCACACCTGCCTGAGAAACGTAGCCAGCCAGCTCCATGCGCGTGGCCAGCCAAAACATGCCTTTGGCTCGGATCACACCTTCCCAAGATGAACGCAACAGGGCGTTGAAACGCTGAGGATGAAAGGGGCGGCGGGAGCGATAGACCAAGCTGCTGATGCCATACTCCTCCGTCTCCGGCGTGTGACCTTGCAGGCTGTCCAGCCAGCCATCAGTCTGCTCGGCCTCAGCCATGGCAAAGAGACCGGTATCGAGCACGGCAGCGAGCGGCACCTGACTCTGCTGGGTGTGATGGACCTTAGCCTTCGGGTTCAAGGCCTGAATGATGCCGCCGATTTCATTCAACTGATCAGCGCTGACCGCGTCGGTTTTGTTGATGAGGATGACATTGGCGAACTCGATCTGATCGGTGAGCAGATGGGCAATGGTGCGGCCATCTTCATCGGTGACGCCCATTTCACGAGCCTGAAGATCATCGGTGCTGTGATAGTCCTCAAGGAAATTTCGCGCATCGACGACGGTGACCATGGTGTCGAGTTGCGCGAGGTCGTTCAGGCTCTCTCCAGCTTCGTTTTCAAAGGTGAAAGTCTCGGCGACTGGCATCGGCTCAGAGACACCCGTGGACTCGATGACGAGAGCATCAAAACGGCCTTCTTTGGCGAGCTTTGAAACCTCCAGCATCAGGTCTTCACGCAGCGTGCAGCAGATACAGCCATTGCTCATCTCGACCATCTTTTCCTCGGTGCGTGAGAGTTTGGCATCGCCGCTTTTCACGAGCTGGGCATCGACATTCACCTCGCTCATGTCATTGACGATCACGGCGACCTTGCGGCCTTCGCGATTACGCAGGATGTGGTTAAGGAGCGTGGTTTTTCCAGCTCCGAGGAAGCCGGAGAGAACAGTGACGGGAAGTTTGGAAGTTTTCATGGAGAGCTTTAATGCAAAACTATTGCATTTAATGATTGGGCCAATTAATGCAACTTATTTGCCTTTTAAAAATCATCGCAGGTTCTGATGTTCAGCGTATCCATGCGGCAACTCGTGGTGTAGGGCGCGGTGATGAGTTCAGAGATACAAGACCACGGTTTAGCCACGCCTGAAGGCTGGAGGCTGGAGCACCAGTATGCTCAGCTGCCCGCGTTGCTTCATGAGCGCTGGGAGCCGACACCCGTCAAAGAGCCTCGATTGCTGATCCTGAATGAAGCTTTGGCTTCTGAATTGGGACTGGATGCCAAGGCGTTGCGTCAGCGTGCGGCGGTCTTTGCAGGCAACGAATTGCCACCAGGGGCAAAGCCGCTGGCCCAGGCTTATGCAGGTCATCAGTTTGGCAATTTCACAGGTCTGGGAGATGGCCGAGCGCTGCTGCTGGGTGAGCAGATCACGCCTGAGGATCGCCGCTTTGACATCCAACTGAAAGGCGCGGGACCGACGCCTTTTTCACGAGGCGGCGATGGCCGGGCAGCCATCGGGCCGATGCTGCGCGAGTATGTCATCAGCGAGGCCATGCACGCACTCGGCATTCCCACGACACGCAGTCTGGCCGTCGCCGCGACGGGTGAGGTCGTTTTTCGCAAGCAGGGCCTCCTGCCAGGGGCTGTGCTCACGCGTGTCGCTGCCAGCCACATCCGTGTCGGCACCTTTCAGTGGGCAGCGGCGCACCAGGATCTCGTAGCCTTGCGGGCGCTGACAGAACACACGCTTGAGCGGCATTACCCCGAACTACTGGGGGCAGAAAACCCAGCTTTGAGCCTTCTCGAAGCAGCACTGAAACGACAGGCATCTCTGATTGCACGCTGGATGCAGGTGGGGTTCATCCATGGGGTGATGAATACCGACAACGTCGCGCTTGCAGGTGAGACCATCGACTACGGCCCCTGTGCTTTCATGGATGAGTATGACCCCAAGACGACCTTCAGCTCCATCGACAGACGTGGACGCTACGCCTTTGGGAATCAGCCTCAAATCGCCCAATGGAATGCCGCCCGACTGGCTGAGGCACTGCTGCCGATCCTCCATCCGGATGAAAATAAAGCTCTAGAACTTGCCAACAGCTTGATTGAAAAATTCGCCGACTTTTTTCAGCTTGATTGGTTAACCGTGATGAGAGCCAAGCTGGGATTATTCACGACTGAAGCTGAAGACCGCACGCTGATTCAGGATCTGCTGAACTGGATGCAAAACACGAAGGCGGATTACACCCAAACCTTTGCCGCCCTCGCAATGGGCCGCCTTGAGACAAATGAATGGCAAACACGATGGCAACAGCGACTGAGCAGACAGACCCAATCCCATGCAGAATCAGTGGCGCTCATGCGACGCCACAATCCCGCCGTGATTCCGCGCAATCACAAGGTGGAAGAAGCCCTCGCCGCAGCCAGCGATCATGATGACCTGAATCCTCTGCACCGGTTGCTCACCGCACTTGCCAATCCCTACGATCATGAACTCGATCTGCCCATCGAATTCACCGAAGCACCCCCTGCCTGCAACACCCCCTATCAAACCTTTTGCGGCACCTGATGTGTCAGTTTTTGATCCAGCATCCAAACTGAGCCAATCCCCGTAACATCAAGCCAGCAGCACCTTACCTAAACATCTCATGCCATCCAACGTCCTCGGAACTCCCCTGCAAGGTTGCTGCTACTCACCCATGACTGGCTTTTATCGCGACGGCTACTGCCGCACGGGTCCAGATGACAAAGGTCTGCACACCGTCTGCGCGGTGATGACAGAGGAGTTTTTAAAGTTCACCAGCGCTCGTGGTAATGATCTCTCCACACCACGCCCTGAGTATGATTTCCCAGGGCTGAAACCCGGTGACCGCTGGTGCCTATGCGTGGGACGCTGGGCCGAGGCTCTGGAGCTTGGCAAAGCACCGCCAGTCGTCCTAGAATCAACCCATCTTCATGCCTTGGAGTTTGTGTCGCTGGAAGACCTTCGGGCTCACGAAGCTGGAGCTGTGTAAGATTGGATCAGTCCACCAGTTCAAAAATACCCTCGATCTCGACGGCAATATTTCCGGGCAGTGACCCCATGCCGACGGCACTGCGGGCTCCGATGCCTTTTTCTTCACCCCAGATCTGGGCAAAGAGCTCGCTGCAGCCGTTGATGACCTTGGGATGGTCGGCAAATTCAGGCGTGCTGTTGACCATGCCGAGGAGTTTCACCACGCGCTTGATACGATCAAGGCTACCGAGCTCCTTTTGCAGGGTGGCAAGCAAAGCCAGCCCGGTTTGACGAGCAGCAGCATAGCCATCAGCAAGATCCAGATCATCACCCACACGCCCTCGGATCATGCCGCCATCACCGAGATAAGGGCCATGCCCGGAGATGTAGGCGATGTTTCCGACGATGACGACCGGCTTGTAAACGCCACCCTTGGGTGGGGCCGGAGGCAGTGAGAGACCGAGTGCGGAGAGTTGGGCTTCAGCGGACATGGTGGCAGGAATGTTCAGGCATCATTAAACAGATGCTTGTTCTTCCAAAAATAACTGAAACCTGAAACGAGAGTCAACATCGTGGTGAAGCCGACGATGAAAAAACCAACCCACTGGTGAGGTGATGAAGGCGCAAGCACAGGGCGCAGAAAGCCGAACATCGTCTCAGCCGAAGCTGCGCTAAGCAGGAAGTAGAGCACGGTGACAATCTGCCAGACCATCTTGTGTTTCCCGAGATTTTCAGCGGCTAAAATCGCGCCCTGATTCGCCGCAATGAGGCGAATACCCGTCACGAAGAACTCACGAGCCAGAATGACGATGGCGATCCAGGCCTTCATCTCAGTGCGCTCCACAAGCAGGATGAAGGCTGCCGCAATCAGGACCTTGTCGGCGAGAGGATCAAAGAGCTTGCCAAAATTAGTCACCAGATTGCGAGAGCGGGCGATTTTTCCATCCAAGTAATCAGTGATGGAAGCGACAGAAAAAGTCAGCAGGGCCGCCGTCATGGCATGAGCCCAAGGTATGTAAAAGCAGGCCACGAAGACACCTGTCAGAAAAAGGCGGGCCACGGTGAGCTTGTTGGGAAGATTCATGGTGTGAAGCAGGCTGCCCTTGTCTAGCGAGAGAAAGCCCCTCCTGTCAATGAAGGGCTGCATTTCGTGACAAAAACGTCAGCCTTTGACCATGAGGTAATGCTTGGGCTTGCCATGGCGCTGCTTGTTCGTCAACGGTGGCAGATCCAGATAAAACAGATGACGCATGGTTTTATCATGACGCTTCAGCATTCGCTGCGCCTCCTCCTGGAGCGCCGTCCAGCGTCGCCAGGGATGTGCTGGTGCATGGGTGATGTGCCTCAAGAGGCTTAGCCACTCCACATAGGCCCGGGAAATGTCCCCCTCGGCGATGTCGTGCTGCAGCTCACGACTCTCCGTTTTTTCAGGGTGCAGCAAGGTGTCCAGCAGCTCAGC
>CANHTV010000239.1 GCA_947463285.1 Verrucomicrobiaceae bacterium
GCCATGAAGACCGACAAGAACCTGCTGCTGCTCAAAACGAACATGGGTGCCGGCCACGGCGGCAAATCCGGCCGCTACGAGCATCTGCACGAGGTCGCCGAGGAAATGGCCTTCATCCTCTGGCAGATGGGCGTAAAGTAGAACCAGTTTGCAACGATTTGTCGGATCGTCTCAAACATCGTACGCTGTCGTAGGTTTCGCGAAGGTATTCATCGCCCTCGCTTTTCGTGCGCCGGATGTTCTTTGGTGCCATGGGATTCCCCACACGTCGCCGCTCTGAGTGCCCGCCTGCCATTGTGCTTAGGTGATGATGCGCTCAGGGCTGCTTTTAAGTTTTGACTGCCAAGACTTGCTAGATTCAGCACAAATACGGCATGAAAGTTGGCTTGGTGGATGCGTATCTAAATCCCCCCCAATTTCGCTTTAAATGCCCTCTTCATCCCGCCATTTCGCCTTGGTCAGTTTCGCTACTGCCATTTCATCGCTAGCTGCTGGTCCCGATTGGAAGTCCATCGAGCCCATGCTCGCCGCGAAGTGCTACGAATGCCACAACGCGGAAAAGATGAAGGGCGATGTCGATTTGAAGCAATTTGCGGCCAATCCGGATGTGCCGGTGAATTTCGAAATCTGGAACACGGTGAAGGACACCATTGATAATGGCGACATGCCGCCGCGAAAGGCCAAACAGCTCTCTCCTGAGGAAAAAGCGGGCATCACCGGCTGGGTGCAGCATTCGCTCGATCTGCTCGCGGAGGCGAAGTCCGGCGATCCCGGCCCGGTGACGATGCGTCGGCTCACGAATGCGGAATACGATTACACTCTCCGCGATCTCACCGGCCACGATTACGCACTCGCCAAAGAATTCCAAACCGACGGTGGTGGGGGTGAAGGCTTTACCAATACTGGGGACGTGCTTTTCATGAGTCCGGCAGCCATTGACAAGTATTTCGCGGCCGCACGCAAGCTCGCCGACTATGCCACCATCATGCCGGGCACCGGTATCGTGTTTAACTCCGCACGCATCGGCCTTCGCGGGCCGGAGCAAGTCAAAGCACAGGCGCAGCAAGGCCTCTATGTGTGGTATCAGCAAAAAGCCGCGCCGCACTTGCCGAAGGACGATCAGCCGATGCATGAGGCCGATTACATGCTCGCCTGCTGGAAGCACAAGCACGCCAAGACACCGCTCGACCAGCTCGCGAAAGACATGAAGCTCAGCATTCACTTCCTGAGCAATTGGTGGAACCTCTTGAATAGCGTGGAGCCGAAAAGCCGTTTCCTCGACCTGACCCGCGTGGCCTGGTGTGAGCTGCCCGCCGATGAAAAGGCCGCGCTGGAGCGCATCAAGGCCATCGAAGCCGACCGACTCTCCTGGAACAACCCGAAACATCCCGGCAGCGGCCCCCAGCGCTGGCAGCAGGACAGCGACGGCATCCGCCCCTATCCGATGCAGACCTCCGTGAACGGCAAAACGCACGTTCATCTCTGCTTTGGCGACATCGGCGATGGCAACAAGGGCGACATCGCGCTCGTGACCTACATCGAGGTCAGCATCGGCAAGAAGAAGGAAAACTACTTCCACTGGCTCAACAAGACACTCGACGAAAAGAAGAAGCTGGCCGCTGCCAACCCACCGCCGTCGAATCTTGACGCGCTGAAGGCCCGCATTGCCGAGCTGGAAAAAATGCGCGGCGTGTATGGCAAGCACCCGCAGCCTGGCCGCCAGATCGAGCCGCAGGTGCTCGCCTTTGCCGCGCCCACCGTTTTCACCCTGCCGCTGCCGGAAGGCGCGCACTGGCTCAAAGTGGACACACGCCTCGACATGCAAAACCCCGAGGTCGATGCCGCCACCATCCAGTGGACGCTCAGCACCGACAAGCCACGCGACGTGACCAAAATCATCCCCGGCGTGGTCACCATCTGGAAGCGCGGCACCAAAGCCGCTGGCGAGACGATGAACGACTTCAATAAGATGAAAGTCGCCTTCCCAGACATGTTTGAGCGCCGACTCGAAGAGGTCGCCAGCAACCTCTACCGAGGCGGCAAGCCCAGCTTCACCGTTTATTACTTCAGCGACGACCAACTCGGCCAGCTCCTCGGTCAGCAAGATCGCTGGAAGCTCGCCGAGATGAAAAAAGACTGGGGCTATAACGCCACCCCCAACCTTAACAAACAGCAGCAGCAGGAATACGACGGCGCGTTGCTCTGGCACTTGCATCAATTTGCCCACAAAGCCTGGCGTCGGCCCATCACCGAAGAAGAGACGAAAAAACTCGACGCGCTCTACTTTGCCAGCCGTGCCAAGGATCTAGATCGCGAGTCCGCCGCGCGGGAGGTGCTCGTGCGCGTGCTCGTTTCGCCCAATTTTCTCTTCAAAGCCGAGACGCTGCCGCCCATCGCTGACGCGAAGACCACCGAGGTGCCGCTGAATGCCCACGAGCTAGCTTCACGCCTCAGCTACTTCCTCTGGGCCTCTTTGCCCGACTGGCAGCTCCGCAAAGCCGCTGATGACGGGAGCCTCATGAAACCCGAAGTGCTCGCTGCACAGACGCAACGCATGCTCCGTGACCCACGTGCCACAGCACTCGCCAAAGAGTTCGCGGGCCAGTGGTTGAAGTTCAACGGCTTCGACGAGAAGAGCACCGTCGATGAGAAAAAATTTCCTGAATTTACTCCCGAACTCCGAGCTGACATGCAGCGTGAGACCATCGAGTTTTTTGCGCATCTATTCCGCGATGATCGCAGCGTCTTCGACATCATTGGTGGCGATTATTCCTTCTTGAATGAACGTCTTGCCAGGCATTATGGTGTTCCCGGAGTGACAGGAAATGACTTCCGTGAAGTCAATGTGGCCCAACATCATCGAGGCGGCATTCTTGGCATGGGTGCGATTTTGACCAAAACCTCCCGGCCCAATCGCACCAGCCCCGTCGTGCGTGGCGATTATCTTTATCAGGTCGTGCTCGGCTTCAGCTCTCCGCCGCCACCACCGAATGTTCCGAAACTGAAGGCCACGAGCAAACCGTCTAGTCTGCGTGAAGCCTTGCTGGTTCATCGCACCGACTCCGCCTGCGCCGTCTGTCATGAGCGCATCGACCCGCTTGGATTCGCCCTGGAAAGCTATGATCCGATTGGCCGTTTCCGTGTTGCCGATGAGACGGGAGGAAAGATCGACGACACTGGCGAAATGATGGACGGTTCCAAATTTCAGGGCCTACCAGGACTACGCGACTATCTCAAAAAGAACGAAGGTCAGTTCCTCATTCAATTCACCCGCAAGCTACTGGGCTATTCCCTCGGCCGCCAAACACTGCCCAGCGACAAAAAGCTGCTTCAGCAGATGCATTCAGCGCTCAAGTCCAATGGTGGTAAAGTTTCCTCCTCGGTGTTGGAGATCGTCAATAGCCGTCAGTTCCTCAATCGCCGCGCAGAATCTCAGGTGGCTGGTAATCCATGAGCTAAAGTTGAGTTCGGTAAAGCCTGACAAGAAGCCTGAGCACCCCAGCGTTTTTATGGGCCTATGATGCGCCTTGTCTGCTCAGTTCTGTTTTTTGTATCTGCTCTGCCTGCCTCGGCACGCCAGCCAAATGTCCTACTCATTTTGGCTGATGATCTAGGGGCTGGCGATCTAGGATGTTACGGGCAGACGAAGATCAAGACTCCCAATCTCGACCGCATGGCGGCTGAAGGAATGCGGCTGACGCAGCATTATTCGGGAAATGCGGTTTGTGCACCGTCACGCTGCGTTCTCATGACGGGAAAACATCCCGGTCATGCCATCGTGCGCGATAACCGCGGGACGGCTAGCAGTGCCAAGGTAAAGAAGGAAGGAGGCCGGCCAGAAACCGAAGGCCAGCATCCGATTCCTGCGGGGGCTGTGACGCTCGCGGAGCTCTTCACGGAGCAAGGCTATGCGAGTGGAGGTTTTGGAAAATGGGGGCTTGGTGGCCCGGGGACGACGGGTGAACCGATGAAGCAGGGCTTCACCCGCTGGTTTGGCTACAACTGCCAGAGCGTGGCACACAATTTTTACCCGACCTATTTATGGGATAATCAAAAGGTGATTGACCTTAAAAATCCGTCTTTTCCTGCTCATGACTCACTCAGGACAGATGAAGATCCAAGCCAGCCCGGGAGCTACAAGCGCTTTCAAGGAAATGAGTATTCAGCAGATTTGATCGCAGAACAGGCTCTTCGCTTTGCCCGTGATAACAAGGACAGGCCTTTTTTCCTGTATTGGCCGACGACCGTGCCGCATGCAGCTTTACAGGTGCCTGATGACTCGCTGCGGGAGTATCAGGGGCTCTGGGAAGACCCGCCCTACAAAGGAGGCAAAGGCTATATTCCTCATTACTCACCGCTGGCAGCTTACGCGGCGATGATCACACGCATGGATCGTGAAATTGGACGCCTGATGGACTTGATCAAGGAGCTGGGGCTCGATGAGGATACGATTTTTGTCTTCACTTCCGACAATGGACCTCTCAACGGCACACACCAAGGATTAGCAGGCACCGATGCCGCGTTTTTTAACTCAGCCATGGGCCTGCGTGATGGCAAGGGGACGCTTTATGAAGGTGGTATCAGGGCTCCCGGCATCGTGCGCTGGAAAGGTCACGTCAAGGCCGGAGCCATCTCGACGCGCGTGACTGGTTTTGAGGACTGGATGCCCACATTGATGGCGCTTGTCGGTGCTGCTGAACAAACACCTGCTGGTCTCGATGGCATCAGCTTTGCCCCCACGCTACTGGGTGAAAAGCAGCCTGAACGTGAGTTTCTCTATCGTGAGTTTTTAGGCTATGGCGGCCAGCAAAGCCTACGCATGGGCAACTGGAAGCTGATCAAAATCGGCCTCATGGGTAAAGGTAAAAAGGCGGGCCCCAAGGGCGATGCCATACAGCTTTATGACCTCGCCACTGATCCCAAAGAAACGCACAACGTGGCAGGTCAGCATCCTGAGATTCTGGCTAAGATGGAAACTCATTTAAAATCCCAGCACGCCGCCAGCGCGGACTTTCCATTCCCGGTCCTGGACCGCTAACAACCTGGGCTGAGGTAGGGGTAGCACAGGGAAAGGATAAATAAGAAAGTGGAAAAGAGTTTTGCGTAAATGACCATAACCACTGCTCATGCCCTAAATTTCATCTGCCTCCAACCGCACGAAACTAAGCGCTCTTTTTTTCATAACTCTCATGCGAAAGCCTTTAGAAAATCATCCGCGTTAGATTCCAGTTTGACAGTGTTCCACTAGACGGTTATACACTCTACCCCTTCCTGCAGACCCCTTTATGGCTAATATCCGCTCTTCCGAAAAAGACATCCGCAAAACGATCAAGCGCACTGCGGCCAATCAGGCCGTGAAGAGCCGCATTCGCACGCTCCGTAAAAAAGTGCTTAGCGCCATCGAAAGCGGTGATGCAGCTACAGCTTCTGCCAGCTTGAACGAATTTTCTTCCGCTGCTGATAAGGCCGCCAAGACCAAAGTTCTCCACAAGAATTCTTCCAGCCGTCTCAAGAGCCGCCTCGCCACCAAGGTGAGCGCCCTCACGAAGAAGGCTTAATCGCTGTAACATTCCTTTTCAGATAACCCGCTGCGCCTCAAAGCCAGCGGGTTTGTTGTTTTTTGGTCTATGAAGAAAATTTTCTGTCAGGAATTCGTCGGTCTGATCAAAGAGTTGTCAGTTACCCTCTCATGTCCGATCACGAACATTTTCTTCCGCAATTTCTCGCAGTGCAGTCCGACCTGCGAGCGTTCATTGGTGCGGCGATTCGTGACCAGACAGCTAGGGATGACGTGTTTCAGGAGGTTGCTATGATCCTCTGGAAAAAATTTGAGCTTTATGATCCTACGAGACCTTTCGGAGCTTGGGCTCGGGGCATTGCGCTGAGGAAAGTCATGGAAGACCGCCGCCTACGGGCAAAGTGGCCGGAATCGTTGACGGTGGAAGCTCTGGAAGCTCTCTCGGTAGGATTCACCGCTGATGAAGCTGAGTCGCCATGGAAGGATCGTGAAAAAGCGCTGGGTTTTTGTCTGGAGCAGCTTCCAGGACGCGGTGCCCGCTTTATTCAGGACCGTTATCATCGGGGATTATCCATTGAAGCCATGGCTGA
>CANHTV010000240.1 GCA_947463285.1 Verrucomicrobiaceae bacterium
CACGCTTTTCAGCTGGCCAGTAATCAATGGAAAACCTTGCGTCCCCTGCCCTACTCGGTGCGCGGCATCACCGGAGTCGCCCTAAATGAACGGACGATCTACCTCGCCGGCGGCTACAAAAACGACGCTGAAGGTTTCACCAATGAGGCTTGGTTTTACGACATCGGCCAAGACACCTACAAACCCGCGCCGCCACTGCCGTACAAAGCCATGGTCTCCCTCGTGGTCTGTGATGACTACCTCTACTGCCTCGGCGGTGAGGACAAGAAGCAATCACGCACGGATGACTGTTATCGAGTGCTTATCTCGCAGATGGCGGTTTTCCGATGATTGGGAGAGGCTGCGAAGCGTCAAGCTCACTCGTGGCCCAGGACTGAGAGCAGGTAACGCAGTTCTTCGTCCACATTCACACCTGCGGACAGGGTAGTCATGACTTCAGCACGCAGTTCTTCGGCCAGTCGTTTTCTGATGCGATGTACTTCTAGTTTAACCTGTCCTTCGTTCATGCCGACGATAGTGCCGATTTCAGCATAGGGTTTGAGCAGCTCGGGACTGATGAGGCCCACTTTTAACTCAGCAAACAGCTTTTCCCTTCCCCGCTTGCTGTAGCGTACTTCGATGCGCCCGATGGCACGATTGACGGCACTCCAAGCCCAGCTTCGGTCGAACCACTGATCGGCGGCTTCGGGTTCGTTCGGAGCATCAAAGGCCTCCAGGTCCTCCAGGGCGATCTGCATGTAACCACCGCCACGTTTTTGCCGCACCGCATTGCGGCGGACACTGGCGATGTGGTTCCTCAACGACTGCCGCAGATAACTGCGTAGCAGCCCACGCTCAGGAGCCAGACTTTTGAGGCTTTCACTGTGGATGAATTGAGTGAGAAATTCCTGGGTCTCATCCAGGGCCTCCTCGCGCTCGCAGCCAAGAGCTCGCAGGTAGGAATAAATCGCGGGCCAGTAACTCTGACAAAACACTTCTAATGCCTTTTCATTGCCTGATTTCACCTGCATGACCTGCGACCAAACGGTGACAGGAAAAGCGGCGCCTGCTAAGGAATTGGAGCGGTTCATGGCTTACCGAGAAGGAGACAATGATGATGGGGTTGTGCTGCTGGACGGAATAGAGAGAACAACTACGGGCTGATGGTTCGATTTACTTCGGAATCTCGTTTAGCGTGTAGTAGCCGACGGTATGCAACAGAGGCTGACCGCTGGTGTTTTTCACGCCTTCGAAGTGTAGCTCGTGGATGTGGCCTTTCGTCAGCGGTGAGATGGTGAGACGGACAGATTTGCCATCGGCAGCGACTGTCGCGGACGTGATCTTTGGCAGGATCTCGTCGATCTCATCGCCGCCGTATTGCTCGCGGTAGGCATAGACGAACTCGCGCATCGAGTAGCTGGCCACATCGCCAGCGGTTTTGGCATCGACTGCCTGGGTGAAGGTGAGCTCGAAGCCGTCGCTCTTCGCGCGCATCTCGTGCACTTCGAAGGGCAGCTTGCCGGTCCACTCGCACTTCTCGAAGCAGTAAGGTTTGCCGCCGCGTGCGCCCCAGCCGCGATCACTGCCGCCCGTGAAGATGCGACCTTCCTCATCCATGCGTCCACCGATGAGGCCGCTGGTGAAACCACTGCGGAAGGGGAAGACGACACCTTGTTTGATGCCGTTGATGGTTTCCAGGAACACGCGGCTGAAATTGCTGTGGCTCTGATCAGCGATGAAGAGCTGCTTCGCAAAGGGGCCGAACTTGCCGTCGCTCGTGTCGCAAATGATCGCAGAGGCGGAGTTGCCGATTTTTCCATGCACGAGATAGACGGCAGGAGGGAGCAACTCCTTGATGCGCTCGCGCTCCTTCACCATGCGGCCTGGATCGCCGCCGGGACGGGCATCTTTGCGGCCCCGATCGCCTTGGAAAGCCTCAGAGCTGGGATCGATGGGGCGTGGTCCCATGTTCGGGGCCTGATCATACCAGATGTTGCCACCAGGATGACCTTGGAAGGAACCGGGGACAAGATGCTGAAGGGTGCATGAGCCATGCCATGGACCTTGGTTGTCGCAGTAATAGACCTCGCCATCAGCATCGAATCCCATGCCGCCGGGGCTGCGGATGCCGGAGCAGGTGGGAACCATTTTGCCATCGGGTTTGATGCGCAGAGCCCAGCCTCGGAACGGCACCGCACTGCTGAACGAGCCGGTGAGGCAGAGTGTCACCCATAGGTCGCCCGCTTTGTCAAAACGTGAGCCGATGGCGTATTCGTGGTAGTCGCCAGAGACGCCCCAGGCATCGCTCACGTTATCAAAGACATCCGCACGACCATCACCATCCACATCCTTCAGGCGTGTGATCTCATAGCGGGTGGTGGCATAGATCAGTTTGTCCTTCGGATTGTAGGCGATGCCAAGCACCTCATGCAGGCCACTGGCATAGAGCTTGTAGCTCACCGCCGATGGATCACTGCTGCCCGCGCCGCTGACGATCCAGATCTCCCCACGTCGCGTGCCCATGACGAGCCTGCCATCCGGCAGCAGGTCGATGGAGCCGACCTCCATCGCCGTTTCCTTCGGTGTTTCGAAAGTGGTGATCTTGTAGTAGTCGGACTCGACCGGATCAGCGGCGAAAAGCGGAGCGCAGAGAGCGAGGAATAGAGAAAGGCGTTTCATTTGGCAGGGGGGATTAAATTTCAGGCACCGTGGCGAGCACGGCTTCATAGCGGTCGAGGATGTTCAAGCGGCGGCACCAGTCCTGGATGTAGGTGTGATCGAGGGATTTGCCTTGAACCGTCATCACGTCTCGGGCATCACCCTTATCTTTCTCTCGGCACCATCGGAGCTTTTGAACCACCACATCCTCTGCGGTTGGAATCCAAACTTCACGTCCAAAAACACTCGAATAGAGTCGCACTCGGCGCTCAAAGCGAGCGATGGCGAAAGGATCATAAGCACGCTCAAAAAACTCCACACGAAATGGGAAAGTGCGGGCGATGGCTTCATGCCTGACACAGCCAGTGATGCCTTCAAAGCTGGATTGCGGATCAAACTCCAGGAGATGATCCAGAGCTTTCATCAAACGTGGAATGACTGTGCGGTCAGCAACATCGACGACAAAGTCTGCATCCTTGGTGGAACGAGCAATCCCGTAGATATTGCTCGAAAACGACCCGACAAGCATGTAAGGGAATTCCCCGTCTTCCAAGACGTTAATCACGGCACGAGTGATGAATTCTCCTTCAAGCATCGATTAAGCGGCTGCTGTGGGTTGATACATTCCACGCTCTTCCAAACGTCTGACGATGTCGAGCCGCTCACGCACTTTCTGCCAGACGGAAACTTCGTCCTCTAACTTGAACTGATGACGAATGCCGTCAGCCATGAGTCGGCAAGATAGATCAAAGCACTCGATGCCATCGCGGATCTTTTGATCAGCGGTCAGCGCACGCGCACGCAGCACCTTGTCGCGGTAAATGGCGGCGGCGAGAGTGTCGATGTCTTGCTGCGTTTCCATGAGATAGGATAAGTTCAGTGAGAGTGACTGCCAAGTGGCTATTGAGCCCACTGATACGTCACCGTGATGACGCTTGGCTTGGCGGGCAGCACAAGGTTTTTGCCAGCGATCTGCGCTCCTGCTACGGTGATTCGAGCAGGTGTTTGGCCTTTCAAGATGAAGCTGCCGTCCTTGGCTTCGAGCTGGCCCATAGCGATGCGGAACCAAGCGTTTGCTGGCACGGTGCCGTTGATTTTCACGGTGCGGATGAGCGTGGGGTTGCCGTCGGGTTTGTTGCCATCGCCGGTGGCGGTGAAGTTTTCTTCGATCTCGGCGCCTTTCCAGGTGTAGCGGAAGGTGGGGCTGCGTTTGGCATCGAGTGTGTAGCCTTTCCAGGCGAAGCCGTCGTAGCGTTTCGTCTTGTCCCAGACGGGCCAGTCGGATTCGGGTTTGTCGGTGATGAAGAACGCGGGGGTGACCTCGCCAGTGGGCTGGAAAACATCGTAACCGAGTGGCTTTTCGTGACCGCCGCCGCGTGAGTTCCAGTGCTTCGCAGCGTCGATGAAGGCACCGCGCCAGACGACGGCGAGGTTCATGCTCTCGGCGCTCCAGGCGATGTTGATGCCGCCGGGATAACCCACGCCGATACCGCGATTGCCGGCGCCAGCGATGAAGTTGCGATAAATGACCGGCTCCTGCTTCACGATGAGCGGGATAGGATTGAAGTCTTTCTGCTTCTTGGCCTTGGCTCCGAGTTCGTAACCTTTGGGCTGCCATTTTGAGAGCGGGGTGATGTCGAAGTTGGCGCCTTTCCACGCGGCAAAGACGAAGATCTCGCCGCCGCCTTGGAAGTATTCATAGCGCAGTTCGTGGTCGCCTGCTTCGAGCTGGATACTGCCTTCCTTGATGTCGCCCGCGGGATGGATGCCGTCGTATTCGACGACGGTTTTGCCGTCGATCTTGATGCGCACTCCATCATCTCCCGTGAGGTAAAAGCGGTAGCTGCCTTTGCGTGGAGCGTTGAGTTTGCCGGTGAAGACGACGCCGAACTCGTTCTTATAGTCGTCGAGCTTGATGTCGATGAGATTGTCCGGCACCACACCTTCGCGATGGGCTTTGAGCTTCGAGAAGTCAGGCAGCTTGTCCCATTTGCCGAGATAGAGAGCGAACTTCAGGTCCTTCAATCCCTGGCCGATGGGCAGGACTTTCATCTTGCCGTTCATCGTCAGCGCATGACCGGGAAAGGTGCAGACAAAGGGGTAGTCGCCGGGCTTCTCAGGTGCGGTGAAGGTGATCTCATCCTTCTCATGCGGGTTCAGCATTTTTGAGTGCGCCCAGATGCGGGGATCGTCGGGCAGCCAGTTGCGTTTCAGAGCTTCTTCAGGCTTCTCCATCTGCTTCAGGGCCATCGTGGCCGTGTCGGTGCCGGGCTGGCAAAAGACGAGGTTGTGAGGCAGGTCGTCGCCATTTTCAAAGATCACCTTCACGGACTCTCCTGGGCGCACGGTGAACTCATTTTGGTCATACTTCATCTGCGCCGTCATGGTCTTGATGCGTATGACTTTGGCGGCTGGAGCTGGTTTGGGTGCCGATGCTGCCGCGGTTGGCTTGGTGCCTTTGGCGTCCGAATCGACCCGCAGCGGGCGCAGCCAGATGTTGCGATAGCGCACGGGGTTGTTGTGGTCCTGGAGCGCCAGATCTCCCTCCTGCGCGGTGCTTTCAAACTCACGCAGGTAATGCACGACGACGCCGTTGTGGATCACGGTGAGTCGGGCCTTGCCGCCTTTTTGAGCGCGCTCGAACAGGATGTCATAGGTCTGCCATTCGCCGGGTTTGCGGCTGGCATTCACCATGGGCGGGTAGTGGCCATAGAGGCCCGAGGCCTGGCCATCGGGGTAGGTGTCGTTTTGATATGAATCGAGCACCTGGACCTCTGGGAAGCCGCCGATAAACACGCCACTGTTTCCCCGGCCCTGGCTATTCCCCACCACGACATCGGGCGTGCGCCACTCAATGTGGAGCTGGTAGTCGCCCTTGAACTTTTCCCGCGTGCGGATGCCGCCGCTCTTTGGCGTGATCTCCATGTAGCCGTTTTGGACCTTCCAGCGTGGCTTGTCATCGCCTGGAGGCGTGTCTTTGCGCGGGTCGCTTTTCCATTTGGAGAGGTCTTTGCCGTCAAAAAGCACGATGGCATCCGAAGGCACGGCACCGGCCTTCTCCTGCGTGCTGAAGCCCGGCGGCGTGATCACCGGTGGGCGCGGGCGCTGCATGTCATGGGCGCGATAAACTCCGCCAGGTGCCATGGGCGGCTCTTTTTTGTCAGCAGCATGGACCGCAAAGCTCGCGGCGAGGGTGAGGGGCAGGAGGAGACGCATGGGAAAATCGGGCCGCAGGCAACGTGACGCAGAACTTTTGTCTATCGAAAACAAGTCCGCGCACGCCATGCGGAGCATAAAACTTCCCCTTGGCATCTGACAAAATGCGCGTCTATTCACGACCGCGTAACCAACACATCAGGAGAGGTGGTCGAGTGGTTGATGGCTCCAGTCTTGAAAACTGGCGTGGCTGAAAGGTCACCGTGGGTTCGAATCCCACCCTCTCCGC
>CANHTV010000241.1 GCA_947463285.1 Verrucomicrobiaceae bacterium
GGAGTCCTGCTTTGGTCTTGGAGGCGTGGGAGATCTGATGGCCACCTGCTACTCCGAGCACAGCCGAAACCATCGCGTCGGCAAGCTTCTCGGAGAAGGCATGTCACTCCAGGACATCATCGCCAGCACGCGCATGGTGGCTGAGGGCGTGCCGAATACAGCCAGTCTCTACGAGGCTGCTCAGGCACATCAGGTCCGAACACCTCTGTTAGCGGAGATTTTCGCCATCCTACATCAGAGGAAACCCGCCCGCGAAGCCATGCGGGCGCTGCTTTCCCGTGATCCACGGCCGGAGATGGATTAACCGCATTAAATGGCAGTGACGAAGCGTACTATTTTCACAGTACTGCATACAGTCATGCGTCTTTTTCTACTCATCCCGATCATCCTCCCACTGTCAGCCTTAGCGGCGACTGCGGGCAAGCTGAGCTACAATCGCGACATCCGCCCGATCCTCAGTGACAACTGCTTTGCTTGTCACGGCCCGGACAAAAATCATCGCGAAGCTGATCTGCGCCTGGACGTCAGAGAAGCGGCGATCGACATGAAGGCAATCACGCCCGGCAAACCGGAAGCCAGCAGCATCATAGAGCGCATGGAGACGCATGATGAAAATGATCTCATGCCGCCGCCTGAGTCGAAAAAGACACTCACCGCGACCCAGAAAAAAACGCTGGCAGAATGGATCAAACAAGGGGCCGACTACGAACCGCATTGGGCTTACACACCTTTGGTTAAACCAGAAGTACCGAAGCGTGCTGACGCCAAGCATCCCATTGATGCCTTTATCCGAGCCGAACTGGCTGAAAAAGCCATCTCCCCTTCCCCTAAGGCTGATACACGTACTCTCATCCGTCGCCTGAGCCTTGATCTCATCGGCCTACCTCCCACACCGGCTGATTCATCGGGCAACGACCTATCAGCCCACGTGACAAAGCTGTTCGCCTCACCGCACTTCGGCGAACGCTGGGCGGCCTGGTGGCTGGATGTGGCACGTTTTTCCGACACGGTCGGCTTCCATGGCGACCAGAATCAACGCATCTTTCCCTACCGCGATTATGTGATCAACGCCTTCAACGCGAACAAACGATTCGACCAATTCACGCTCGAACAACTTGCCGGAGATCTTTTACCAGACGCCACCACCGAACAGCGCGTCGCCAGCGGCTTTAACCGACTGAACATGATGACGCGTGAAGGCGGTGCCCAGGCCATGGAGTACCTTACAAAATATCAGGCAGACCGCGTCCGCACCGTAGGCGGCACCTGGCTCGGAGCCACCCTTGGCTGCGCTGAATGTCATGATCACAAATTCGATCCATTTTTAGCCAAAGACTTCTACTCCATGTCCGCCTACTTCGCTGATGTGAAGCAGTTTGGCGTCTATTCCAGCTACCGCTCCGGGGAATCCGAGGAGCTGAAAGGCTGGAGTAACGACCATCCCTTCCCACCCGAGATCCTTGTGGACAGTCCCTACCTGAAAAAGCGGCTGAACAAGATCGAACAGCAAATCGCCGACACAGCCAACGCCGCCGCCAAAACTCACGACACCGCCTTTGCCTCCTGGAAAAAAGAAACTGCCAGCTATCTCAAAAAACATCCCACAGGCTGGATCACCGCCAAAACTGAGGTCAAGACCGCACTCGCTCCGCCCGTCATGCCCAAAGGTGCCAAACCCAAGCCCGTCGATCCCAAGAAACCTCAACCGACCGATGAATCCAAGGCTGTCACCGCTGCTGATGGCAGTATTATCTTCACCGCCAAAGCCGCGCAGAATACTACCCTGACATTCAAACCCGGAAAAATGACGCTGGCAGCCATCAAGCTGGAGCTTCTACCCACAACCCAGCACCAAAACAGCCTGGAACTCAATGGCGGCAGTAAAGGCATGACACTGGCTCCGCAGTTCAGCCTGCAAACCATCACAGACTCGAAATCACCCAAGCCCGCCAAAGCCCCTAAGCCCATCAAGCTCAACATCCGCCACGCTGAGGCCGATCATTACGAGCCGCGCTATGCAGGCACAGCTGAGGTCATCGGTATCCACAGCGGCTGGAAAATACGTCCGGCAGACAACAAACTCCGCCACAACTCCGTGTGGCTGATGGAGATCCCCATTGCCGTGCAGGAGGGAGACATTCTTAGCATTCAACTCTCCAATCACAGCCTCGGCAGCCTGCGGGTTTCATTCACCTCACTGGCCCCGCTAAAACCGCTGATGGCCGGTATTCCACCTCTAGATGCAGCGCACTGGCTTATCTCATCGCCCACGGCTGACACCGCTGCTCGAAACGCTCTGGCGCAACTCCACCGCAGCGCTCTTGAATGCAATAACGGCAAGGCTTGGACGCAGGTCACGGTCGCTGTCTCCAAACCCATGACCATTCGTCGGCTACCGCGTGGTAACTGGATGGATGAAAGCGGTGAAGTTTGCGATCCCGCCCCGCCTGAGTTTCTTGCAGGCAAGCTCCCCGAGAAATCCCAGCGTCAAAGCCGTATCGACCTCGCCAAGTGGCTCTGCTCATCTGAAAATCCGCTCACGGCACGCGCCTTCATGAACCGACTGTGGAAACAGTTTTTTGGCAATGGTCTCTCAGCCGCCATCGACGACCTCGGTGCCCAGGGAGAAACGCCTAGCCATCCAGAACTGCTCGACTGGCTGGCCTGCGAATTCCGTGACAGCGGCTGGGACATCCAGCACATGATGAAACTCATCGTCACCAGCCAGACCTACCTTCAGGACAGCAAAGCTCGCCCAGAACTCAAAGATCTCGATCCTGGCAACCGCCTGCTTGCATATCAAAACCCGCGCCGACTGGATGCCGAGTTTGTGCGCGACAACGCCCTCTTTGCCGCTGGCATTTTGAACCTCACCGACATCGGTGGCCCAAGTGCCAAGCCCTATCAGCCTGCCAATTATTACGAAAACCTTCAGTTCCCGAATCGTGACTACGTGGCCGATCTCGACGAGCGGCAATGGCGGCGCGGCGTGTACATGCACTGGCAGCGCACCTTCCTGCACCCCATGCTGGCCAACTTTGATGCCCCCTCACGCGACGAATCAGCCTGCACTCGCAACGTTTCAAACACCCCACAGCAGGCGCTTACCCTGCTGAATGACCCGACCTTTGTCGAAGCCGCCCGCTCCCTGGCCGAGAGTCTGCATGGCGATGATGAAACCAAGATTCAGACGGTTTACCTGCGCACCCTCGCTCGTCAGCCAAAGGCTCAGGAAAAACAAAGCTTGCTGAGTTTTCTCAAAACTCAGCGGGAAACCTTTAAAGCCACTCCCGATGAGGCCAGCAAGCTGCTGATGACCGGCCTACGACCCGCTCCCAAAGGCGATGCAAGCGAGCTTGCCGCATGGACCAGCCTCTGCCGTGTGGCTCTGAACCTGCATGAAACCATCACACGCTACTGAGCTGAGCCTACGAATCTCAAAGAACATTCAAAGGTTCCGATAGCCTCCTTGCTCTTTCCCTGCCATTGAGGCTGCCGCACTCGCCAGTCATTTCAGACATCCTTTTTTCGAGAACCGTTCTATCTCCTGCAGATCCGCAGTTTAGCTTCGCGGAAGTTTTATCTACTTCGAAAAGAGGGTTTTTAGTTTCGCGCCAAGAGTTTTCATTCATCAATGAAGGCTATGCTCCTCCCCGAACTCCGTGCGCAAATTTGTGAAGCCAATAAGGCCCTTGTCCCCAGTGGTCTTGTGCGTCTAACCTGGGGCAATGTTTCGGCTATCGACCGCACCAGCGGTCTCTGGGGCATCAAACCCAGCGGCGTGGACTACGCAGCGCTGACTCCGGCAGACATCGTCATTCTCGATCTCGATGGCGAGGTAGTGGAAGGCAGCCTGCGCCCTTCTTCAGACACCAAAACGCATCTGCATCTTTACCGTGAATTTGCCGAGATCGGCGGCATCACCCACACACACAGCGTCCATGCGACAATGTATTCCCAAGCGGGTCGTGATCTGCCCTGCTATGGCACCACTCATGCGGATCATTTTCACGGCACAGTGCCCATGGTGCGTGCGCTGACGCCGGAGGAAGTTGCGGCGGATTACGAGCACTTCACCGGAGTCGCCATCGTAGAGCGTCTGCGTGAGCTGGGACTCAGCCCCTTGGAGATGCCTGCGATTCTTCAACTTCATCACGCGCCTTTCACCTTTGGCAAAAACGCCATGGATTCGGTGAACAACAGCATCGCGCTGGAAATGTGCGCCCAGATGGCATTAGGCAGCATGACTTTGAATCTGAACCTGCAACCAATACCGGCCCATATTTTGGCCAAGCATCACCTGCGCAAACATGGTCCGAACGCCTACTACGGCCAAGGCGCGCACTAAAACTTCACTTCGGCTGCAGCCTTGCCGCTGGCGACGTCCCAGGCGTAAAGACGCCCCTCAAAAGTGCCCGCGTAAATCCACTTTGAGTCAGCACTGATGGCAACCTGCGTCGGAGATTCTCCGAGGCTTGGCAGCTTGCGTTCTTTAGCGCGTTCGCTGCGCTCGCCGCCTGTGTGGCGCACGAAATCGGTATAAGTCGCACCCGCACCTTTTTCAGTCAGAGCCACAAGAGTCTTACCATCCGCAGACCAACTCAGTGCTGCAAAGGCGGTCTTTTTATCGCCGAGAGTTGTCTCCTGCTCACCGGTCACGGTATTCCACAGCTTCACCTCACGATCTGCACCCGCCGTGGCGATCTGTGCGGCATCATGATTCAATGCAACGGAGACGACATGGTTCGTGTGCCCCTCATAAGTCGCGACCAGCTTGTGACTCGTGGCATCCCACAGCTTCGCCAGCTTGTCAGCACCACCACTAAGCAGGCGATCTCCTTTCTTCGACAAACGCAGGGATAAAACATTGTCTTCATGGGCTTTCCAAGTGGCCAGCAGCTTGCCTGTTGCCGCATCAAAACAACGAATAAATCCAGCGCCGCCGGTTTCACCATCAGCCGCAAAGATCCCCTTCCCCGACACATCCATCACCAGCGCAGTGATGCTTCCAAGCAGAGTTTCCTGCACCTGCCGAACTTGCTTCAATGCAGCGATGTCCCACAGGGTGATTTTCTGAAAACCACCGGATACCAGCGACTTGCCATCTGGACTCCAGGCGAGAGACGACACCGCCTCAGTCTGGCCTTCCAGCTTGCCTAAAACGGGACGCTCGGGCTTGCTCAAGTCAAGGATGAATACCACATTCGCCCGTGCGACAGCCATCATCTTTTCATCGGGAGAAAGCGCCAGAGCGAGTGTCGGCTGATAACTCGCTGGCATCGCTGAGAGTTTGACGGGCTTCACGGCCGGAGACTCATCAAAGACCGAGGCATCCCAAACAGCACCGGCATCGATCCAACTTTTCAGCGCCATGATCTGCGTAGCAAGGAGATCCTTTTTCGGTGGCATATGAGGATCGGCGTCTTTCAAAACAAGCTGATACAAAGGACTCTGCGAAGCCTTTCCTGGCACCACAGCAGCCCCGTTGTCACCACCCTTCATCATTTTTTCATAGGTCGTCAGAAGCAGTCCGCCTTTGGCTTTGCCAGGCTTGTGACAGCCGACGCATTCATCGCGCAAAACACGCATGGCAGGCTTGGCATCCACAGCGGCAGAGGCAGGGAGGACGACAAACAATAAAAGACAAAAGAGCGAAACAGGTGACATGCGAAAAGGGCCATTCATTGATGTTCGGGTCGGACTACTTGAGCTCAGGCGCAAAGCTGCGGAGGATCTTCGCCGTGGCGACATCCCAGATGTGCAGGACGCCATCCTCTCCGCCGGCCACGACGAGATCACCCGTGCGTGTGCTGCTGAGTGTGTTCATGAAGTCTTGGGCTCCAGCGAGCTTCTTCACCTCACCACCGTCGCTGTTAATGAGGCGCACTTTGGCATCGCCTGAGCTGGTGGCAGCGACATCGCTTTGGCCGAGGTATTGCAGCGAGGTCACCTCCTTATCCCAGCCTTCGACGTTCTTGCGGCGGTCGCCCGTGGTCCAGTCCCAGACTTTGACGACATTATCAGCGCCAGAACTGGCGATGATTCGACCATCACCACGCCAGGAGACGCTAAGAACATGA
>CANHTV010000242.1 GCA_947463285.1 Verrucomicrobiaceae bacterium
ATCGCGGCCATGGCGGCGGCGAAGTGCGTGTGATCCGGCGTGGAGATGAGCACGGCGTCGATCTCGGAGCCCTTCTTGTCGAGCATGTCGCGGAAGTCGGTGAACTTCGGTATGTTCGGATACTCCTTGGCGATGGCACCGGCGCTGCGCTTGTCGAGGTCACGCCAATCGATATCGCAAAACGCGACGATCTCTTCTTGGAGCGAGCCTTTGACCGCGCCCGTGCCCATGTTTCCGATGCCGACGCAGGCGACGCGGATTTTTTGATTCGTGTTTTGAGCGCGGAGGATGTTTGGCGCGGCGAAGGCGCTGAGAGCGGCAGTTTGGAGAAAGTGGCGGCGGTTTTGCATGAGGATCAGTTGGCGTTCTTTTTTGTGGCAAGGGTCACAGGCGCAAATTTAGGCAGCGCATCGCGTTTGGAGGCCCAGGAGGGCTGGGCGTCGGGTTTGATGCTCCAGAGCGTGACGTTGTCGAGCTCGACGATGCCATCCTTCGGTCCGGCGAGGCCAAGGCCATTGCCACCACTCGGCACGGGCTTCGCAAAGCGGGCGTGCTTCGCATAGAGCGTTGGACCGCCGTCAAACTGGATAACAAACTCGTTGCCCTTCATCTCGGCCAGGACATGCAGCCATTTGCCGGGCTCGAATTTCAGGTCCTTCGACTCCGCGACCTTGGTCGATTCGCCATCGGCGAGCACTTCCGCGCCGTCTTTGGTGAAACGAAGGCGGCAGACGTGATGCCCGAACTCCACAAACGGCACGATGGCCGTCTCAATGCCGCCCTCGAAGCGCACTGAGAATTTCGCGATGAACTGCGCGGGCGTGATCGGTGCCGAAAGACGCGGTTCCAGGCCTTTGTGATCTTTTTTTGATGCCTGAAACTCTGGCGTTGAGGGCTTCCCGCGAAGCACACCATCCTCCACGGCCCACTGCGTACCCTGGCGCTTCGCCCAGGCTTTTTTGTCGAGCGGCCTCGATTTTGAAAAATCATCCTGAAGCACGATCTGATCCGGCACGGCCAAGAGCAGTTGCAAATCGGCGGCGGAGGCGATGGCGGTGAAAAACAGGAAGAAGAGCGGTTTCATGCCTAGTGTGAACGCAGCGCCAGAGCATGGCTTTCAGATGAAGGTGTAGGCAAGGATGCTGAGCAAACGGAGAGGATATCAGAACTCAATGAAGCGCATCACCCAAGCTCGGTGACGAGATCAGGCACGCGGATGTCGTGGGCCTCGGATGTTACTTCTGGCATGAGTTGGATCTGGAAAGCGATGCCGATTAAGCGAGCTCTGACTTCACTCCTCGACAGCAGGCGATCATAAAAACCGCCTCCGCGTCCGAGGCGGGCTCCATCCGTGAGGGCGTAAGCGAGAGCTGGCACGAGAATGACATCCAGAGATGAAAGCGGCAGCACTTCTGTGCCTAGCGGCTCCCACACATTCATGGAGCCACGTTGGAGATCGTTCATGTCTTTGACCTCCACAGGCAGGAGTTCCGTGTCACAGACTTTGAAGAAAACCACCCGCCAGCCTTGCTCCCTGAGCCATGGTAGAAAGGTGGAGACGAGATCTGGCTCACTGCGTAGGCCGCCGAAGAGGGCGATGGTACCGGGTTTTGCCCAGAGATCTTGGCGGTTTTGTAAGTGACTGACCAGCTGCGCAGACCAAGCTCGCAGCGTAGGCTCAGTGAGGTTTTTCAGACGAGCTCGCATCACGCGGCGAAGGTCTGACTTGGCGTTTATTTCATCATTGCCTTGGCTCATCATTTCTCAGTAACCTTGGCTTCTGGACCTGTTCTGCCAAGGTGGAATGTGGGATTTTACGGGTTGTCAGTCAGGTGATTGCCCTCTAGCTTTTTTTGAAACTAAGGCTGCCTCTGCCGCGATGATCAATGACCCCGTTCCGCATGATCAAAGTCCCTCCCTCATGGACGGACTGAAAGCCAAGCGTTTCCCCTTCCGGCGCCGCGCCAAGGATGAAAACAACATTGGACTGTTGCCCACCGAGGGGTGGCGTCAGCGGAACCTGCAATTCCTCGGGGAAATTCTCATTCCTACACTGCTTGCTCCACGTCGTCCGAGCCGACTCATTGACACTGTGCCCATGGCTTTGTCGGATCAAATCGGCGTCACCTGGCTGGGCCACGCGGGCTTTTTTGCCCAGATTGCGGGTGTGAATCTGATTATCGACCCGAATTGGGCGCTCTGGCATGGTCCTGTGAAGCGTGTGCGCCATCCCAGTCTCTGGGCGGGGGATCTGCCTGCGCCTGAGCTTGTTTTGGTTACTCATGCGCATTTTGATCACCTGCACCTGCCCAGCCTGCGGCGTATTGCCAGAGGGCAGCCGATCATTGTTCCAAAGGGGGTGGGAGGTCTGGTAAAACGATGTGGCTTCGGACAGATCATTGAACTCGAAACCTGGCAGGCGGTGCGTTACCGCGATCTGGAAATCACACTGACTCCCGCCAGACACTGGGGTGCGCGGATGATCCACGACACGCATCGCGGCTTTGGCGGTTACTTGATCGAGGGAGCTGACCGCAGCCTTTTTCATTGTGGTGACAGTTCCATGTTTGATGGCTTTTCAGAGATCGGGCGCCGTGCACAGGTGGATCTGGCACTGATGCCAATCGGTGCCTACGACGCACCCAGTGGTCGTGCCGTCCACATGAACCCAGAGGAGGCGCTGGATGCCTTTGAAATGCTTGGCGCGCAGCACATGGTGCCCATGCATCACGACACATTTCCGTTGGGGGGCGAGCCTTTGAGTGAGCCTGTTGAAAGACTCGCGCGAGCGGCTGTGCAACGTCAGTTGGAAGATCGCGTGCGCATTCTGCTGGAAGGCGAGACGGCTATTTATTGAGACATTCTCAATTCATGTTAGGCCATTGTTGGAGCCTGAAGCCAGTTTTAAAAACTGGAGCGGGTGACGCGATTCGAACGCGCGACATCTTCCTTGGCAAGGAAGTGCTCTACCACTGAGCTACACCCGCTTTTCTGGTGGGCTGCTATTCTGGGACAGGATAAGATTCGTGCAAGCTCAAAGTTGAATCATTTTAAAAAAGTCTGAAGCGACTATCTTTCTGGCGTGTGAGCTTTCCATGAGTTGATCCAGACTGCGTCACTGCTAAAGACTGGGGAATGCAGCCAAAAAAGTTTGTTCCTCATCCCTTCACCTATCATCAAGAGCTGGAGGTGCGCATTGAGAACCTGACCAATGAAGGCAGTGGTGTGGCGCGTGTGGATGGTTGGGTTGTTTTTGTGCCCTTTGCTCTGCCTGGCGAGTTGGTGAAATGCCGCGTCTTCCGCAATCATAAAAACTACAGCAACGCCGACCTTGTCGAGGTTTTGGAGCCGTCGCCAGAGCGTGTGACGCCTGTGTGCTCGCTTTTTGGCACCTGCGGTGGCTGTCAGTATCAGCACTTGGACTATGAAAAGCAGATCGCCTGGAAGCGGCGGCAGGTGGAGGAATTGCTGCGTCACATGGCGGGCATCGAGCATCCCGTGCTACCCGTCATCGCATCACCAAAGCAGTATGGTTATCGATCAAAGATCACGCCGCACTTTCACAAGCCCAAGGGCGGCGAAGTGGGAGCCATCGGCTTTCTCCGCACCGGGACGCGGAACTCCATGATCGATGTCGAGTCCTGCCCGATAGCCATGCCGGAGCTCAACGAGCGGCTCACTCAGGTGCGTGAAGCTGCCCGGGCCGATAGCTATAAAAATGGTGCCACCCTGCTGCTGCGTGCCGCACAAAACGGTGTGCTGACACGGGCTGATGCCGTCGCCATTGAGCAGGTCGGGCCGGTAAAGTTTGAGTTTCAGGCAGGAGACTTCTTCCAAAACAATCCATTCATCCTGGCTGATTTTGTTAGCTACGCCGTCGCTGAAGCGCGTGAAAGCGGAGCGCGTTATCTTGTCGATGCCTACTGTGGCAGCGGCCTTTTTGGCATCAGTGCGGCAGCGCATTTTCAGGAGATCCTCGGCGTTGAGCTTTCAGAGACTGCGGTCAAAAAAGCCGCTCACAATGCGGAGATCAACGGCCTGACCAATTGCCGTTTCATCGCGGCTGATGCCCGTGAGATCTTTGCCCAGGTGCCTCATGCAGGTGATGACACCGTCGTCATCATTGACCCTCCGCGTGCAGGTTGCAGTGAGGAGTTTCTTCAACAGCTCTTCGCCTTCGCCCCCAAGCGCGTCGTTTACATCTCCTGCAATCCGGCCACCCAGATGCGCGACCTCACGCTTTTCACCACAGCCGGCTACGCTTTGCATCAAGTTCAGCCCTTTGATCTCTTTCCGCAGACGAAGCACCTCGAGTGCGTCATGACGCTGTCAAAACCTGCTTGAGCACGTTCTTTCTCCATTCGACACGTCAGCATCCCTTGCTCTAAATTCATCCTCTTCACCTCATGTCCTCCATTTTTGAACTCTTTTCTCTTCAAGGCAAAACCGCTGTCGTCATTGGTGGCACAGGCGAGCTCTGCGGAGCCATCGCCGAGGGGTATGCCAATGCTGGTGCCGAAGTCGTCCTCGTCGGACGTGATCCTGCCAAGGCGGAAAAGCGTCTTGAAGCCATCCATGCCGCCGGAGGTCAGGGATACTTCATCAGCGCAGATGCCTCACGCAAAGCGGATCTCCAGCTGCTTCTCGATCAGGTCATCGAGCGCTCAGGCGGCTGCCAGATCCTCGTGAACGGGGCTGGCGTCAATTCGGCCACACCGTTTCTCGACATCCCTGAAGATGAATACGACCGCATCATGGGCATCAACACCAAAGGCGTCTTCCTGGCCTGTCAGGTCTTCGGCAAATACTTCGTCGAAAACAAAGTGCCTGCCTCCATCATCAATCTCGGCTCCATGTCCGGCCTTCTGCCACTCAGCCGTGTCTTTACTTACAGCATGTCCAAAGGTGCGGTACATAATCTCAGCAAGAACCTGGCCCGTGAGTGGGCACCGCTTGGCATCCGCGTCAATACGCTCGTTCCCGGTTTCTTTCCTGCCGAGCAAAACCGTAAAGTCCTCACCCCTGATCGTGTCGAAAACATCATGCGACACACTCCCGCCAACCGTTTTGGCGAGGCTCGTGAACTCGTTGGTGCGGCCCTTCTGCTTGCTGCCAGCGGCGCCAGCTCCTTCATCACCGGCCATGAAATGGTCGTCGATGGCGGTTACAGTTCCATGACCATCTAATCCCCATTTTATGGCCGACTGGACACCTCCTCAGAACGTCAACCTCGTGGACCTCGGGTTCATGGATGCCCGCAGCAAGCTCATCGACCTCGCGGCCTTTCTTGATCGCGTCCAGCGTGCCGGTCAGGAATCGGATTTCCGTGTCCAAGCCTTGAAAAATGCCATCGAGCTTCTCTCTCTGGATGAACCCCGGCGCGCTCAGGAAGTCCTCCTTAGCTTCAGCGATCCCAGCACCACCCCCATCGAAAAAGCCACCATGCAGGGTGCCATCGGTGCGCATCGGGGATGAAGAAGTTTGTGGTGGTTAGCAGTCGTTTGCGATTGTGTAAAAACTATTGCCAACTATCGCAAATCATAGCCAACCACTGCCAACCTCCTTTCCACCATGAACTACATTGAACCTCACGGACACATGGTCAGCCGCACGACGGATGACTACGAGCGCATGGCCCTGGCCGGCTGTCAGGCGATCTGTGAACCGGCGTTTTGGGCGGGTTTTGACCGGGCTTCGGCGGAGGGTTTCTATGATTACTTTCGCCAGATCACAGACTACGAGCCCAAGCGGGCGGCGCGTTTTGGTATCAAGCATTTCACCTGGCTTTGCATCAATCCCAAGGAGGCTGAGGACACGAAACTGGCGGAGGAAGTGATCGCGCTCATTCCACCGTTTTTAGACAAGCCGGGCGTGCTGGGCATTGGCGAGATTGGTCTGAACAAGAACAGCCGAAACGAACTGCGTATTTTTGAGCAGCATGTGCAACTGGCACAGGATCATGATCAGCTGGTGCTTATCCACACACCGCATTTGGAAGACAAGCTCAAGGGCACGAAGATCATCGTCGAGGCACTGAAAAATTTC
>CANHTV010000243.1 GCA_947463285.1 Verrucomicrobiaceae bacterium
CGACGGGAGGGACGGGCAAAAGTGGCTGGTTGAGCCATATTTGATTGATGGGAAGACTGACAGAAGCCCTGCGGCACAAGTTCGTAAGGCAGCTCGTCTTCATAGGCACTGCCATTGGCCTGACACTCCGATGTGGCCAGCTGACTGCTACCGCGGCACAGAGCCACTTTCGTCAGTGGCGGTTCCGTTCGCGGACCTTCGGGAATGTAACCGAGCTCGACGGCTTTTTTCATCACATCGGCCCAAATAGGAATCGCCAGACGGCTGCCATAGCCCTCTTCAATAATGGTCTGCGGCTTGTCCAAACCCACCCAGACACCACAGGTGACGCGATCAGTGTAACCCGCGAACCAGGCATCTTTGTAATCATTGGTGGTGCCCGTTTTTCCTCCGGCGATTTCTTTAAATCCATGCTGGCTGCGAACACTGGAGGCTGTGCCTTTATCCATCACCTGAGCAAGGATGCGGCGCATAACATAAGCTACGCTGGGCGGTGTGACCTCGACCTCGATGATGCCCGTGCTGTAGAGAACGTTACCTGCTTTATCCGTGATGCGGTCGATCAAAAACGGCCGGCGACGGATGCCTTCATTGGGAAAGATGCTGAATGCACTGGTGAGTTCTTTGGGGTTACCGCCGATGTTACCGATGAAGACTTGGGGATTGCGTTCCACTTTTTGACCAAGGCCCGCATCACTGAGCAGCTGCAGCACGCGATTTAGCCCGGCGAAGTTGCCGACACGGATGGTCATGGTGTTGCGACTCTGCACGAGTCCGGCGGTCAGGGTTTGTTGCCCGAGAAATTTGCCATCCGAGTTCTGCGGACTCCAACCGGGGCTAGAGCCTTCGATTTCTCCCGGCAGCAAAGGTGCGTCATTGATGAAGGTGCCGGGCAGAAAGCCACTGGCGACAGCTGAGGCATAAACAAAGGGCTTCACTGTGGAGCCGATCTGCCGCTGACCAATGGTGGCCCGGTTGAATTTACTCTGTTGATAATCCCGCCCACCAACGAGCGTGAGAATGCCGCCTGTAGCATTGTCGATGACAGTGAGAGCTCCTTGAAGGTAGGGCGTGGAGGAGAGCTCACGCGTCCTATCCCAGGTGCGATCAAAGGCTGCCTTCACGGTATGTTGGTAGCCGGGTAATTTTTCCACGGCCGCGAGCCGCTTTTCCACGGCCGCTTCAGCATGCAGTTGCAACTCCTTGCTCAAGGTCGTGTGAACCATCAGGCCTCCATCTTCGATCTCATGATCTTCCAGCAGCAGATCAAGATCCTTTTTTATGGCATCCAGCGCATAGTCACCCTGGCTTTGGAAGAGCGGCTGAGCCCGCAGCACGATGTCGGCATAGCGCGCGGCAAGCTCCTGCTCCGGTGTGATCATTTTGACGGCTAGCATCCTCTTTAACACATCGTCACGTTCCTTGATGGCACCATCAAAATTGCGGAAGGGGGAGAAGCGCACAGGGCTGCGGATGATGCCAGCGATCATAGCGCTCTCACTGAGGCTGAGCTGGCTGGCATGCTTGCCGAAATAGACCTGGCTCGCGCGCTGAATGCCATAGACTCCCGTACCGAAGAAGATGCGGTTCACGTAGTGCTCCAGGATCTGCTCCTTGCTCCAGAGTCGCTCGATACGGCGAGCCAACATCATCTCCAGCAGCTTGCGGTGAAAGGAGCGATCATTGAGATCGGGGTAGCTGTTGCGGGCTAGCTGCATCGTGAGGGTGCTGGCTCCCTGCACGACTCGGCCGTCCTTGATGTTTCTGACAAAGGCACGCATGACGCCGATATAATCAATGCCACGATGCTCGTAAAAACGGCTGTCTTCACGTGCCAGCAGGGCTTGAATGAAATCACTCGAAACCTGGCTGATGGGCACCACGATGCGGTTTTCACCATGCATGCGTCCGAGCAGCTCACCTTGGGCATCCATGACCATGGTGCGCTCCGGCATTCTCCCGAGCTGGGTGAGGTCATAGCGTTTCGCCATTTGCGAATAAATGCCGATGACCACCGCCGCACTGACCGACGCCAGCAGGCTGAGACACATCAGGCCCAACATCAGAATCCGCTGCCACTTGCCCCAGCGAGTTTGGCGCGGTGGCGGGCGATGCGGAGCTGGGGAAGTGGATGATTTCATGAGCGAGATTCAGACGACAAGCAGCGAGATTCCATTCCATCCAAATGCATAGAGCAAGAAAAAGCGGCTCGCTGATCATATTGGTTCGGGCTGGTCTTTATGCTCGGGCGAGTGTCAGAAATGTCATAAATATCATTTTTGGAGTCATAAATGAATGGAAATGAAGTCTTGGAATGACGCGGGGCATTCTGAGAGAATTTTTAGATGATTGGAAAAGCTAGCGTCAGCCACCTCTCGATGTCATTTGTGAACATCTGCCTCATGGCTTCGTTATTAACGACTTCGGCAGAAGCTCAGTGGCGTGCTGGCGCAGCGAAAGTAAACATCACTCCCGCAGAACCTGTACGCCTCAGTGGTTACGGCAGCCGCAGCACCGAACATGAAGGCGTGGAAATGAAGCTGTATGCGAAAGCCTTGGCTTTGACCTGGGAAAATGAAGCACCAGTAGTGATGCTGACGGTGGATAACTGTGGTGTGCCTGCCTCCGTGCGTGCGGAGGTACTGGCTCGTGTGAACAAAAGCGGACTCCAACTCGCTGACGCGCGTTTTTCCCTACACTCCAGCCACACGCACTGTGCGCCTATGCTGCCAGGGGTACTGCCTTTTCTTTTTGGTAAAGAACTCACCGAAAGTGAAGCCGAGCATGTCCAGGCCTATGCCCGTCAGCTCAGCGCCAAGCTCACCGCCGTGGTGATCGAGGCCCTGAACAAGCAGCAGCCTGCGAAGGTGGAGTGGGCTCAGGGACGCGTCGGCTTTGCGATCAATCGTCGTCTAAAGACAGAGACCGGCTTTGCCAACAGCCCGAATTTCAACGGCGTGAGGGATCATGCGCTGCCCGTTATGCGCATCAGTGATCGCGACGGCAAGCTACGCGCTATCTACAGCAGCTACGCCTGCCATTGCACGACGCTGGCCATCAATAAAACCCATCCCGACTGGGCTGGCTGTGCGCAGAAAGAATTGGAGCTGCGTTTCCCCGACGTGGTTGCCTTGACTGCCATTGGCTGCGGTGCCGATCAGAATCCTTATCCCCGTCGAGAACTCAGCCACGCTGTTTTGCATGGCGTAGCTTTGGCAAAAGAAGCCGTGCGCGTGATCAATGAACCAATGAAGCCCGTGATGGGGCCCGTCGTCTGTACGAACCAAGAGATCATGCTGCCTTATGACCGCCTGCCGACCACGGACGAGTGGAAGAAACGCTCTGGTGATCCAAGCAAATGGGTGGCCATGCACGCACGGCATTTTCTCAGAGAAAGTGAAAAAGGCCGCGTGCCGCCAGCGCTGCCATACACCGTGCAGGTCTGGGCGTTTGCGGACACGCTGCTCACGATCAATCTGCCTGGAGAGGTAGTCGTGGATTACAGTCTGCGCTTTAAAAAGGAAAACGATGTCGCCCGCACCTGGGTGAATGGTTATACCAACGACGTGCCATGTTACATCCCCTCCCAGCGTGTGTGGGACGAGGGCGGCTATGAGGCTGGTGGTGCCATGATTTATTACGGACGCCCCACACGCTTCGCCAGTGGCATCGAGGACATCATCGCTAGCGCGGTGACTTCGTTGATCCCAGCTTCCTTTCGATCTGCCACACCCTAACTTAATGCCTCACTCACGCCGCCGTTTCGTCACTTCGCTAGCTTCGGCTTTGCCGACGCTTTATCTTCAGTCAGCAGAAGTCCAAACACAGCCGAAGTGGCAGGCAAAACTCACAGCCATTCGTGATAAATATCAGCTGCCAGGCCTCGGTGCCGCGCTGGTGACCAAATCAGGTCTGCACAGTCTCGCGGTCGCAGGCGTGAGGAAAGCAGGCACCGAGATCGCCGTGTCCACCGCAGATCTTTGGCATCTTGGCTCCAATACCAAAGCCATGACCTCCACGCTGGCTGCCATTGCGGTGGAGTCGGGTAAGCTGAATTGGCAGAGCACTGTCGCCGAGATTTTCCCGATACAACCGGATGTCAAAAAGTCACCATTGGCACGAGCGACGTTGACACAGCTGCTCAGTCATTGGTCAGGACTGCCCGCCAATGCTCCGTGGGGAATGCTTGGGCTTGCCGGTGCCGATCGCAGAGCCCAACGCGCCACGACGCTCCAGTTTGCAGCCCGCACGCCTGATCTTGCAGAGCCTGGAAAAGTTCATCTCTATTCCAACCTCGGCTACGTCATCGCCGGCCACATGCTGGAGACAGTGCTGGATGCTCCGTGGGAGGACCTCATGCAAAAAAAGCTCTTCAAACCCCTGGGCATTCATCAGGCGGGTTTTGGTGGCACCGGCACCGCCGGCCAGGTGAATCAACCCTGGCCCCATCAAGCCGATGGCAGTCCAATGCCGAGCAATGGCCCCTTGGTCGATAATCCTGCGGTGCTCGGTCCTGCAGGCACGGTCCATCTTTCGCTGGCCGACTGGGCGCGCTTCATCACACCTCATCTAATCAAGGATGAGACATTGCTCAAAAAGACCACCTGGCAGCATCTGCACACGCCGACAGTCCCAGGAAACCCCTACGCCTTCGGTTGGCTGGCCGTGGATCGCCAATGGGGCGGGCGAGTGCTGAATCATGGCGGCTCCAACACCATGAATCACAGCGTTACCTGGCTCGCCCCTGAAAAAGGTTTTGCCATGCTGGCCTGCACCAACACCGGCTCCGATGTAGCGGCCAAAGCCCTGGATGACGTTGCTGGGATGCTGATTCGTCAAAGCCATGAGGAGTGACGTTCTTGTGCGCCAATCGCCTAAAAGCGCCACATGAGGCTGCTGTGCAGGGTGAAGTCGGGGCTGGCTTCGGTGAGGCCGCCGCCGAAGCCTAGACGCAGAGAAAGATGGCCGGGTAGGCCGATCATGGTGGTAGCGAGGAGCTGATGAGAGCTGCCACGACTGCGGAAGTCGCCGATGGCTTCGAGACCTAGGCTGAGGTCGTGATTGAACTCATGACGGATGCCTGTGGCGTAACCAAATCCTGGGCGACCACTGTTTCCTGAGACAAAGCTGACGAGATTGAAAACCACGCGAGTGTGATGGCTGAGGTCTGCTTCCATGATGAGTCTGGAATACCAGCCGCTTTCACCGTGACGGTGGATGCCGCCACGACTGTCATGATAATCCATGCCCGTGCCGGGGATGGGCTCAGGACCACCCGTATGCAGTGGATCGATACCGGGATCGTCATCGTCATCTGGATCGGTTTTCGTTGGTTTTTTGACGGTCCCTCTGAAGCTGGTGCCGACATCGTTAGCGAACTCGTAGCCCGTCCATAAACCCATGCGGAAATTCATGGGGCCGGTGGCAGGCAGCAGGGAGACGACCAACTGAGGCGTGAAGCCGCTGGAGTTCCAGCCATCGCCTTCATCGCTAAATCCAGCGGTGAGACCGAAGGCCAGAGCAGGAGTGAGCCCCATGTAAAAGCCGGGTTCAGAGGAAAACTCGCTGTCATCACCCTCTCGCGACCATTCAAAACCTGCAAGCACCACGCCGTTGAACGGAGCAGGAATGGCACTGTCCTGGATGAAGATGAAATCGCGCCCATGATGAGCCTGGAGGTCAGCTTGAACCGTGATGAACAGCAGAAGCAGGAGTTTGATAAAGCGGTGCTTTCGGGTCGGGGCCACGCTCGAGCCAAGCACATCCGGCCCACGTTGATCCGTGGGGGCGCGTGGGCCGGGTGTATTTGAATTCATGAGAGAGAAAAATCTTCCCCGGCAGGACCTCTGCAGGGGAAGAAAGACTGCGTTTATTCGATCACGACAGGGACGGTCTCAAGCAGAACACTGCCTGAGAGGCGTGGTGCTGTTTTCAGCGTCGTGCGCGGGCTGGCGGTCGGCATCTTTGGTAGAATAAAGAAGCCGTAGCCTTTTTGTTCGATGCCGTCATCGACGATCATGCCTTTGAACTCGGCC
>CANHTV010000244.1 GCA_947463285.1 Verrucomicrobiaceae bacterium
ATTGGTCTCCGTTCCGATCGCCGCCGCACAAAAACCTGCTGCCACTGCCACAGAGGAACCACTGCTGGAGCCGCTCGCGGTGTGACGCGGATCATGCGGATTACGCGTCAAGCCACCTCGGGCGCTCCAGCCACTGGTGGAGTTCGGACTGCGAAAGTTTGCCCATTCACTGAGATTCGTTTTACCAAAGAGCAAAGCACCAGCCGAGCGAAGCCGAATGACTAATTCAGCATCCGATGCAGGCTTGGGGGCATCCAGTAAGGCGAGCGAACCCGCCGTGGTGAGCAGCTCATCGGAAGTATCAATGTTATCCTTGATCAAAATGGGCAAACCACGAAGTGGCTTGTCCACCTTTTGTTGATCACTGACCCACGCCATGGATTCAACCTGAGGATGCAGCTCAAGCACCGCACGAAGCTCGGGACCAGAGCGATCCATGCGCTGAATGCGAGCGAGGTAGTGCTGCATGAGCTCCAGCGCCGTCAGATCCCCTGCCCTGAGATGCTTCTGAAGATCAGCGAGAGAATGCTCTTGCTGATCTGACAAACGCCAGCGCGACGAACAGCACGTGAGTGTCGTGGCCAGACTCATCCGCACCCATTGACGACGTTTCATGAGCGGCTACTCCAGCCAACCCATGGCGCGCATCCATTCGCCGACGCGGAGATGCCACTCGGCAGTGGGCAGGCCGGTCTTTTTCATGCCAAAACCGTGACCACCTTTGGCAAAAATATGCAATTCAGCAGGCAGGTTCAGCTTCTTGTATTCGAGATACAGCAGCGCGCTGGAACTGGCACTGGTGACACCCTTGTCATCATGGGCGTGGATCAGGCACATCGGCGGCGCTTTTTCGGTGACCTTTACTTCAGGAAGCAGGGTAAAAGTCTCATCCTTGCCCACCAAGTAAGCTGGATAAACGGGGACGGCAAAGTTAGGTGTAGCATCCATGGCATCCAGGGCCGCATCCTGAGGATAGGTGCGATCGTTGGCATGGAGTGCGGTCATGACACTGAGATGACCGCCAGCGGAAAAGCCCAGAATACCGATGCGATCAGGCCTCAATCCGAACTCCCCAGCGCGTTGACGCAGAATGCCCATGGCTCGTTGTGAATCCTGTAGAGGCTCCAGACTCGGATTCGCAGGATCACGACGTGGCACGCGATATTTCAGCAATACAGCCGTGACACCGATGGAGTTGAGGTAATCACAGACCTGGGTGCCTTCATGCTCAATGGCGAGGATGCTGTAACCACCACCGGGACAGACCAAGACGGATGTGCCGTTAGCCTTCTCAGGCTTGTAGATCGTGATCGTTGGATCGCTCACATTGGTCACGCGTTTGATACCATCCCCCTTGTTCATCTCCTGCTCGGGACCAATCTTGAAACCATTTTTTTCAGGAGCCCCTAGCGGCCAGAGCTTGATGGTGAGGGGTTCGGCTGCTTGGGCAGCCACGCTGAGGGTGAGGGCAAATAGGATTGGCTTCATGGTTGGCAAACGATGCACTGAAACAACTCCAGGATGCACGACATTTCTGCCATTCATCAGAGAAATTAGCTGCCTGTGCATTTGCCAGACTCCCCTTCTCTGATCTCTTAATCTCTACAGCCCACCTCAACCATGTCTTCAGCACTTCCTCCCCTCCGCAGCCCTCTAGATCTCGAGCGCCTGATCGAATTTGAATTTGTCCGTGCCACCGAAAACGCGGCGCTTCAATCCATCCCTTGGTTGGGCCGGGGAGAAAAAGAATTGGCCGACGCAGCTGCCTGCAATGCCATTTACGGCGTCTTCGACATCCTTGACGTCTGTGGCAAGGTCGTCATCGGAGAAGGCATCAAAGACAACGCACCAGGCATTTTTGTCGGCGAGCATCTCGGCACTTGGAAACCCGGGTCGCCACGTTTCGACATCGCGCTAGATCCGATCGACGGCACCTCCAACATCGCCAAAGGCATGCCTAACAGCATTTCAGTCATGGCTGCAGCCCAGGTGCCTGAAGGTGCAGGCTCCGCCATGAAGCACATCCCCAGCTTTTATTGTCACAAGCTCGCCTATGGTCCGGCGGTAAAACGCGCGCTCCAAACGGAGGGCGACCGTTGCCTTTTGGACATGCCTCTGAGCGCGGTCATCACCTTCATCGCCAAAGCTCTCGACAAACATGTGCGTGATGTCGTGGTGGTGACGATGGACCGCCCACGTCATGCCGAAATCATCCAGCAGGTACGTGCCACCGGTGCGGCTCTGCGGATGATCACGGATGGCGACATCGCGGCGGCTGTAGCGCCATCGCTGCCAGAGAGCGGCGTCGATTTATATGTCGGCATGGGAGGCAGCCCGGAGGCCGTGCTCGCAGCTGCCGCCCTGAAATGCCTCGGTGGTGACATGGATGTGCGCATGTGGTTTCACAACGAGGAGCACAAAGCGGAAGTCGCCGCTCAGGTCAGCCCGGAAGAAATGACCGCCGTCTGGCGCAGCGACGATTTGGTGAAAGGTGAAAGCGCTCTTTTCTGCGCCACAGGCATTAGTGACAGTGCGTTGCTGCCAGGCGTCAAGATGATCGGGCACCGCGTGGAGACACACAGCATTCTGATGCGATCACGAAGCGGAACTTTGCGCCGCATTCACGCCAGTCATGACCTGGATAAAAAGGTCGTCCCCCTGCGTGACGCATGAGGACATCACAGAAGCTCATCCACAAAACGCTGAGGGTCGAAGACTTGGAAGTCTTCGACCTTTTCTCCGAGACCAATATAGCGTGTCGGGACTCCAAGCTCCTGCTGGATGGCGACGAGGATACCGCCCTTGCCACTGCCATCAAGTTTGGTCACGATGAGTCCTGTTAGCGGGATGGCTTTATGAAACTCCCGCGCCTGCTGGAGTGCGTTGGAGCCCGTGGTGGCATCGACGACGAGGATGACCTCATGAGGTGAGTCCACATCTTTGCGTCCGAGGATACGATGAATCTTCTTCATCTCCTCCATCAGATTGTGCTTGGTATGCAATCGACCTGCGGTATCGCAAAGCAGGAAATTAGCCTCGTTGCGACAGGCCAGATCATAGGCCTCAAAACAAACCGCCGCCGGATCACTGTTCGGCGGGCCTTTGACCATGGGGATATTGAGTCGCTGAGACCAGACTTCGAGCTGCTCCACCGCCGCAGCACGGAAGGTGTCAGCAGCAGCGAGCACAACCTTGTGTCCGGCATGATGAAGAAGATGGGCTAGCTTGGCCGTCGAAGTCGTTTTACCGACACCATTAACGCCGACGATGAGCAGGACCTTGGGGCGCGACGCCTCAAGAGGTTTCAACTCAGGATTCTTGGCAGGCAAAATTTGGCGCACATGCTCGCGGGCCACCTGCACAATGTCGGCACCATGCAGCTTGCGCTGCTGTGATTGCAGATCAGAGACAATCTGGAGCGCCAACTTTGGGCCGAGATCCCCCGTGATGAGCATGGCTTCGAGCTCATCCCAATCAATGTCGGGCTTAGTGAAGCGCTGAAGAAGAGATTTGAAAAAACCAGCCATGTTAGACGAGTGATATTACAGAACTCAGGCTGCTGACGCTTCTTCTGCGACTGGAGTTTCTTCCACATGGGGATGCGGCTTTTCCACACGGGCACCGCGCGGGCGAATCTGCTGCCCGATTTTATGAAGCACCCCGTTCACAAAGGAACCGGACTCGTTACCACCAAGGTTTTTAGCGATCTCGATAGCCTCATTGATGATGACTGGGGCAGGCACTTCGGAGACATGTTGAAGCTCAAAAACGGCGAGACGCAGGATGTTGCGGTCCACATTGGCGAGCCGCTCGATGCGGAAGTTTTGCACGATGGGCTCGATTACAGCATCAATTTCAGTAAGATGCGCCAGTACACCACGGATCAGATTCTCGGCATAATTGCGGACCGAGGTCTTGGCATTGTGGATGGTCCAAAAGGCATCCTGTTCTTCCAGCGTGTGCTCGGAATGCAGTTCGTGGGCAAAGAGAAATTGGACAGCGGCTTCTCGTCCTTCACGGCGTTTTCCCATGGTCTTAAGCGTCCTCCAGGGCTGAATTTCCAGCGAAGCTCGCACGCATTTTGCGGAACAGGGAGAGCATGTTAACTGCTGTCTGGGCAGCTTCAGTACCACGATTGATCGTGACTCCGAGGCAGCGCGCTTCGGCCTGTTCCTCGGTGCTGACGAGTAGCACTTCGTGGATGATGGGGGTGACATGACGAACGGCCATCTGCTGGAGAGCATCCGTGACCGAAGCTCCAACGAGGTCTGCGTGCTCGGTGCTGCCGCGGATGATCACGCCAAAAGCGATGACGACATCAGGCCTCGTGCTTTTCAGCACCAGTTCACTGCAAACCGGGATCTCGAATGCGCCGGGCACACGATACACTGTGATGCTGGCATTGGGAGCCAGCTCTTCGAGTTCTTCACGTCCTGCATCGATCAGACCTTGGACGAATTGATTGTTATAAAGACTGGCAACGATCGCGATGGAGACGCGGTCCTGAATGGGACGAGGGCGGCTGGGGCTATGCTGTGACATGAGGAGGGATTAAAAAAGACGTACTCCTGATTAGAGTTTGTGGCCAAGTTTTTTCTTCTTGGTTTCGAGATACTTCTGGTTATGCGGGTTTGGCTCCGAAATGACAGGAACCTGCTCGACGATTTCGAGCTGATGGCCTTCTAGACCGACCACTTTGCGTGGATTATTGGTCATCAGACGGATTTTCCGCACTCCAAGGTCGGAGATGATTTGCGCACCGATCCCGTAGTCACGCAGATCCATACCGTAACCCAGCTTGAGATTGGCCTCCACAGTATCAAGGCCTTGCTCTTGGAGTTTGTAGGCCTGGATTTTTCCGTGCAGACCGATGCCGCGTCCTTCATGGCCGCGCATATAAATGATGACGCCATTTCCAGCATCGGCCACGCGACGCATCGCGGCGTGGAGTTGGCTGCCACAATCACAGCGGCGGGAGGTAAAGATGTCACCCGTCAGGCACTCGCTGTGGACACGCACCAAGGTTGGCTTTTTGGCGCTGATCTTGCCCATGACAAGAGCGATGTGATGCACCCCATCAAGGCTGCTGCGGTAGAGATGCAACTTGAACTCGCCGAAGTCAGTCGGCATATCCACGACTTCCAGCTTCTCGACCAGCTTTTCACTGCGGCGGCGGTATTCGATCAGATCAGCGATGGAGCAGATCTTCAGCTTGTGTTTTTTGGCAAATTTTTTCAGCTCAGGCACGCGCGCCATGGTGCCGTCAGGATTCATGATCTCGATCAGCACACCGGCTTCACGAAGTCCGGCCAGCCGGCAGAGATCGACAGCGGCCTCGGTATGGCCTGCGCGGCGCAAAACGCCACCGGGCTTCGCGACGAGCGGGTTGATGTGACCCGGCTGAACAAAGTCATCCTTGGTTGTTTTAGCACCTGCCAACAAACGAATGGTCAGAGCCCGATCCGCCGAACTAATGCCGGTGGTGATGCCTTTGGCGGCATCCACCGTGACGGTGAAGTCAGTGCGAAACGCCTCACGATTTTCTGGCACCATGCTCTCCAGTCCTAAGGACTGAGCGATACCAAGAGAAACAGGCACGCAGAGCATCCCACCACCTTCGCGGACCATAAAAGTCACCATCTCAGGAGTGATTTTTTCAGCCGCACAGATCAGATCGCCTTCATTTTCACGGTCTTCATCGTCAGTGACGATCACCATGCGACCTGCGCGGATGTCCGCGATGACGGACTCGACGGGATCACAGACAGGATTCTTGGGACTCGGCATAGATAGGAAATGGAAAAGAGCCCAGCCTGACAAGATGTGGAAAGGCCGGGAGTTGGATGTTAGAGGTGAATACGAGCAATTCCAGCAAGGATTTGGTCCTTTTACAGCACCTGACGGACACCTTCAGCACTGCTCAACGTGATGACGCTGCCGTCTGGTAAAGCCAGCAGGAGATGGCCTTCGGCATCGAGATCGACGGCGCGACCATAAATTTCACGCCCATCCACAGTAGCTCGAATCTGGCGA
>CANHTV010000245.1 GCA_947463285.1 Verrucomicrobiaceae bacterium
AACCCATCGCCGCTTCCGCCAAAGAGCATCCGCTGCCCGCGCCGCTCGATGCTCAAAGCTATGCCAAAGGCCGCCTCGGCGACATCGCGCAGGCGAAAATCATCCAAGGCTTCACGCTCGTGCCGTCGTGGAAACCTGCCGACGACGACAAGCAGCCGAACGGCAAAAAAATCGGCGTGCGCGAGGGCTTTGTGAACGTGCCCGCGCTCGTCGGCACCGAGCCGGGCGCGGAGTTCGAGTTCAGCTTCGAAGGCACCGGCTGCGGTCTTTTCATCGCCTCCGGTCCCGATGCCGGCCAGATCGAGTTCAGCGTGGATGGCGGTCCACCTCGCACGCTCGACACGCTGACGCACTGGAGCAGCGGCCTGCATCTTCCCTGGGCCTTGATCCTCGACGACCAGCTCAAACCCGGCCCGCACACCGCGAGAGTCCGCCTCGTCGCCTCGAAGACCTCATCCAAGACCGCGCTGCGGGTGTTTCATCTGCTGCTGAATTGAGATCGAAACTTTTTTTCGGCAAATGAGCGCATGGGTGGCGACGACTAGGTTGTAAGCCCCCCATGTCCCCGCCATCCGAACACGAGCGCCATGCCCAGTTTCTCCGCCACTACGCGGAGAGCGAGGTCGCGTTGCACACCTTTGTGCGGTCGCTGGTGCCCACGTGGCAGATGGCTTCGGAGGTGATGCAGGATGTCATTCTTGTGCTGTGGGAGAAGTTCGATGCGTCGGCAGTCGCGGGACCGGCATGTGTTTGATGATGACCTGGTGAACCAGCTCACCGCCTACACGAAAGGCACCCGCATGGATGAGCTGTCCACACGCCGCGGCAGACGCCGATGGCACTCAACTGCTCCACCGCATCCGGCAGGCCCTGCTGGAGTGTGTGGAGCACACACTCGCCCGCACTCATCTCGGCCAAAACTGGCAAGCCAAGCCCAGCTTGTGAAGGAACTCCAAGCTCAACTTATAAAATGGCGTTCATCAAAAAAAGGCGTCTGGTTGCCCAGACGCCCTCAGTGTGTCACCAGTAATGAATCAGCCGGAATCAATGCTGCTTGCAGTGGTTCAGGGTGCCGCCGCAGGAGCTGCACACATGCTTGGTTAGGCTGCCGGTCTTCAGCATGGCGATGGCCTGATTTTCGCAGTCTGGGCAGTCCATGCGGGATGCGTCACGCAGTGTGACGATCCCCTTGTTCCCAGGACCGTATCCACTTGAGGGAGCCTGGAAGTGAATGGTGCGGCATTTGTCGCAGCTAACAGCCGCAGTAGGTGCGGAAGAGGATGACTGGCAGGAGCTGAGCAGCGCGGCGAGGCCGAGCATGGAGGTGAGGAGCAGTGTTTTCATAGGATGTGTTTTCGTTTGTGTTGGTTTTGGTTTCGAGGGCGGTTGCCCTTCATGAACGATCAACACCACGCGATCCCGAATCCCTGATGTAGCGCAGGATCTGCTCATCACCACGCAATCCATGCTCAGTCCCGCCGAAGGTCCGCCAGCAGCTCTTTGAGCATCTGCCGCGCACGGTAGATGCGTGTCTCCACGGCTTTGATCGTGCAGCCGAGCGCCTGGGCGATCTCATGCTGACTCATTTCCTGATAGGTGAAGAGATGCAGCGCTTCCCGGAGATCGACTGGCAGGCTGGCGATGGCTTTTTCGATGCGGACTGTGGTTTCTTGCTGTTGCGCGGCCTCATCCGGGCTGGCCTCATGCCCTGGCAACTGCTGAAAGGTGGCGGTGCAGTCTTCGACGGAGACCGTGGGATGCCGTGTGCGCCAGCGGGCATGATTGCGCCCTAGATTGGCGGCGATGCGAAAGAGATAGGTCGGAAAGGCGGCGGCGGGCTGGTAGCGGGCGCGGCTTTGATAGAGCCGCACAAAGGTTTCCTGCGCGAGATCAGCGGCAGCTTCGGCACTGCCGGTCATGCGGTAGAGGAAGGCGGCGACCTTGTCCTTCCAGCGGTGCATGATGCCGTTGAGCGCGAGGTCATCGCCATCGGCGAGGCGTTTCATCGCTTCGATGTCGGCATCAGGCAGGGTTGCTAGCGGTTCGGCGGCGCTCATGGTCGGGGCCGGTTGCTGGCGGCGTCTTTGCCCGGAATGCCCAGCGTGTAGGGCACCATGAGATCGAGATACTTCCGGGATTGATCGGGCCGCAGGCAGGCGGCGGTTTGATAGACATGCTCCAGCAAGGCTTGCTGACACTCCACGGTCAGTTTGGCACGCTCCTCGATGGCCGTGCGCATGGCAGCATCCATTGTGGGGTTGCGACCACTGAGCGCGAGGATGTCCTCATTGGAAAGATAGACACGGTGGCAGAGGTCTTCGCACTTGGGCAGGTAGGCCAGATGCAGCGCCTTCACCTTTTGCATTTGTTCGGTATCCAGCCGCAGCCAGGTTTGCAGCCAGTGCAGTTCCGGTAGCAGGCTGCCATTCACCTTCGGGATCGCTTTGGAGGTAAGAGGCTCTCTGGAGGTGAGCATCAACTGCGAGCAGACAAACATGCAAAGGCCAGCCAGCAAGGCACCAGCGAGGATGAAAAGTCCACGTTTCATGGTTCCTCCTCCGAGTGGGCACGCACCAGCGGGTTGACGGTTTCCAGGTAGGCGAGTTCACCGCCTTCGGTTTGTGACTTTTTGAGCATCACCACACCCGTTCCGGCACCTGCTGCGCCAAAGAGAGCGATGGTGGCAAAAGCCACCGCAGGGCGGCCTAGAGAGATGAGCAAGCGCCGCACCACTTCAGCCAACATGGAGGGCACGCTGCGCACTTCATCCGCCTCGATCCGTGACCACACTTCCCGCTCAAAGGCGGAAGGTAGCGGCATACTGGCGGGGTGCTGGCGCAGCAGGCGGTGGAGTTCTTCGTCGTTCATAAGGAGGCGTTGTTGAGGGTTTAAACACCGGAGGCGGCATTATCCCGCATTTTTTCCACTTGGCGAAAAATCTGCGGGGTTCTGCGGGGACCGGTGTTTCTCGTATCATGTCCGCATGGCGTCTCTTCATCACCTTCTTAGCCCTCAGTGCCACGACCGCTGCGGCCTGCGATACCTGCGGCAAAAATGCCCAGCCCGCTCCCGGCCAGCGAGTCGTCGAATACGACCTGCACATCGACGAGCACACGCAAAGCCCCGCTGGCAGGCCCGTCCGCGTGCTCGCCATCAATGGCAGCATCCCCGGACCTGTGCTGCGCTTCCGTGAGGGCGACTTCGCCCGCATCCGTGTCCACAACGACCTCAAGAACGAAGAAACCTCCACGCACTGGCACGGCCTGCTGCTGCCCAACAAGGAAGACGGCGTGCCGCATGTCACCACACCGCCGATCAAGCCGGGCACCACCCACACCTTCCAGTTCACCCTGCGGCACAGCGGCACCTACTGGTTTCATTCTCACACCCATTTGCAGGAGCAGAGCGGCGTGTATGGCGGCATCGTCGTCGAGCCACGCGGAGGCGAGCCGGTCAAGGCTGACCGCGAACAGGTTCTCATCCTCTCCGATTGGACAGACACCGATCCCATGGAGGCCATGCGCATGCTCATGCGTGGCAGTGATTATTTTGGTCTCATGCGTCGGAACTCGCAGTCCATCCTCGGCGCATGGAAGCGCGGAAATTTGAAGGACTACTTCCGCCGCGAGTGGGACCGCATGATGCCCATGGATGTGTCCGACGTGGGCTACCACGCCTTCCTCATCAATGGACAGCGCCAGACCCGCATCGAAGGCCGTCCCGGTGAAAAAGTGCGCCTGCGCATCATCAATGCCTCCGCTGCCAGTTACTACCACCTCAGCTCCTCCGCCGGGCCGCTCACCATCATCGCAGCGGACGGCCCGCCCGTGCAGCCGGTGAGCGTGCCGATGTTCCTCATGGGCATCGCCGAGACCTACGACCTGCTTTTGACGATTCCGAAAAGCGGCCAACACGAGCTGCGCTTCACCACGCAGGACGGCAGCGGCCACAGCAGCGCCCTTTTTGGCAAAGGCGAACCACATCCCGCGCCCGTGCCGCCCCGACCCAATCTTTATCAAATGGACGAGATGCTCAATCTCGCCCTCGAAGAGCAAGAAGACGACCCGCGTGCCTCGCTGAAGCTCTCTCGCCCCGGATCGCCCTATCGCCTGCTCAAAGCTATTGAAGACACCTCTTTACCCAAAAATCTCCCACGTCGAAAAATCACCCTCCACCTCACTGGCGACATGAATCGCTACATCTGGAGCTTTGACGGCAAAACCATGGCCCAGCAGCCCTATGTCCTCATCAAAAAGGGCGAGATCATCGAGCTGGAGCTGGTGAACGACAGCATGATGCACCACCCCATTCATCTGCACGGACACTTCTTTCGCCTGCTCATGGGGAACGGTGCCCGCTCACCGCTGAAGCACACCGTCGATGTGCCTCCGATGAGCACGCGCACCGTCGAGTTTGAGGCCAATGAAGCGCACGACTGGATGTTTCACTGCCACATCCTCTACCACATGATGAGCGGCATGGCCCGCGTCTTCCGGTATGAGGATGAAGTAGGCGCAAACGCCAGTTTGCGGCCCGATGCTCTCCAACACGCCGATTCCCGCAGTCTGGCGACTGCGCCTACGCCAGCCGATCAAACCCTCACACACGCCTCCGGCCTCGGCGAGCACCAGCACGACATGAGCTACCTCTGGGGCGCTGCCAGCATCCAGTCCAACATGAGCGAGGGCCTGCTCACCTGGATGAATCCGAAGAACGACCTCCAGCTCGCTTGGGAAGTCGGCTGGGAGCGCGTGGACGAGCCGCAATACGAGATCGACCTCCTCTACCAGCGCTACTTCAACATGAACTTCCAAGCCTTCGCCGGCTACCGCCTCACCAACGATGCGGATGCCAAAGATCGCGGCCTCATCGGCATCAATTACCGCCTCCCGCTCATGGCCTGGCTCAATGTCAGCCTCGATACGGAAGGCGATGCCCGCTTCACCCTCGCCAAGCGCTTCCAGCTCACCCCGCGTCTCGGCGTCTGGGGAGATGTCTTCTACGATACCGGCACCCGCTGGGAATGGAGCGCTGGAGCCGACTACACCCTCACCCGCCACGCCTCCCTCACCGCCAGCTACCATAGCGACTACGGCCTCGGCGCTGGCGTGCTCATCCGCTTTTGAGAGCCATCACGCACTCAGAAAACCCAACACAAACCGCAACCCATCCACTGAAATGAAAACGACACTCCGCACCTTCCTCACCACCGCCCTCCTCGGCCTCACCCTCGCCGCCTGCACCGCCCCTGAAACCGCCGCCGCCGCCGAGAAAGCCAAGCCCTACCCCCTCGCCAAATGCCTCGTCAGTGGCAACGACCTCGACAGCATGGGCGGCCCCATCACCAAGGTTTACAACGGCCAGGAGATCAAATTTTGCTGCAAACCCTGCATCAAAAAGTTCGAGGCCAATCAGGCCAAATACCTCGCGAAGCTCAAATGATGCTAGCTCCACGATGTCCTCCGTGCCTGACAACCAGGAAGCTCACGACTACGCCGAGCGCATCCGCGCTCGCCAGCCGCGTCGGTGTCCATTCTAGCCGGGGCCACCGGCGTAAGTGCGGATGGGATTGCTAATCAAAGTGCCTTCAAATCGCTGGAATAACATTCCCACGTTGACCATCTCACATTGTCGGCGAGTCTTGCCGCCCCTGTCCCAATGAAACGCTTCTGGCAAATCCTCGCACTTCTGATGCTGGCCTTGATGGTCCCGGCTTCGATGTGCTGCTACGGGGCGGATGGATGCAAGGCGGACATTTGCTGCTCCGAGGAAAGCCACGAGCATGAAGACCACGATGGGGGCGAACATCACGCTCCCGTTTCCTGCCCGAGCGATACGATTGCTCACAGCCAGGTTCCCGCGCCGGTCACGATGCCGGAGATGCAGATGGTGGAGCTGGCGGAGTTGATTCAGGCGATGATCCGTCTTCAAGACGAACTCGCCACGGCCACGGAGTCTTCTGGGCTGCCGATGACCACCGCGCCGCCGGAACTGCGAGCGACGTGGCATTTCAC
>CANHTV010000246.1 GCA_947463285.1 Verrucomicrobiaceae bacterium
ACATCGCGAGCTGAAAAGAGCACGGGAACCCCTGCTGCGCCAGTGTTCTGGCTCATTGCGTTTTTTCCTCTCGCATCCCGGTGGCTCCTGCTCATAGCTCAGCGGGTGGAAGACAAAGATTACAAGGTCAAACTGGAGATTTTCGAGGGCCCCCTCGACCTGCTGCTGTATCTCATCAAAAAGGATGAGATCGATATTTATGATGTGTCCATCGAGCGCATCACCAAGCAGTACCTCGACTACATCAACACCTTCAAAATGCTGAATGTGGAGCTGGCCAGTGAGTTCATCGTCATGGCGGCAAACCTGATGTACCTCAAAAGCCGCGAACTCCTGCCTCAGACTCAGCAGCCACCGGATGAAGATGCCGATGAGGAAGATCCACGCTGGGAGCTGATCCGCCAGTTGGTGGAATACAAAAAGTTCAAGGACGCCGCTCAGTTTCTTGGGCATCAAGAGGTGAAGGGCGATGAGTTTTTTGCCACGAGTCCCGAGCCGCTGGACCTTAGTGCTCAGCCAGACATCGTCGGCCAAGTTGGCATCTTTGACCTCATCCGTGCTTTTCAGCGAGTGCTGAAGCGTTTTGAAAACACCACCGACATCCGCGAGATCGTCAGTGACCGCTACACTGTGGCGGATAAGATCGAGCATCTTCTCGAAGCGATCCCACTAGGCGCACGCGTGCGTTTTGAGACGCTTTTCAGCGATGCCGCCAGCCGCGTGGAGGTCATCGTCACCTTCCTAGCTGTGCTGGAGCTGATGAAGCTGAACCACCTGATGGTGGAGCAGGAGCAGATGCTGGGTGAGATCGTCGTGATCCGCCCGGATGTGAGCTGAGATCAGGTCAGGTCCGCCAGTCTCTGCGCCAGTTCACGCGGAGCACTGGCAGGGCCTTGCAGAACGATCTCCTTGGGTTTGGCGGCTAGATTCGCCTCATCAAAGACTCGCACGGAAAGATGAAGCTGGTCTGCCATGATCCAGGTGTGGGCCCCCACGGGGGTCTGACATCCGGCGCCTAACAAACGAAGGTATTCACGCTCAGCGGTGACGCGGATTTCGGTGTCGCTGTGATTCAAGGCGCGCAACAAGGTGCGTGATTCATCATCACCAGCCCGACACTCGATAGCGATGGCTCCCTGTCCGGCAGCTGGCAGGAAAGTCGCAGGATCAAGAGTGAGGGCATGGAGGCTGTGACCTTCGATGTCGATACGGTCATTCTTCATCAAGCCCAGGCGGATCAGGCCCGCGGCGGCGAGCATCACGGCGTCCAGAGGCTGTTCACCGAGGACTTTTTTCACTCGTGTGGGCACGTTGCCACGGATCTCAACGATCTCGATGTCCGGGCGCATCCACTTCAGCTGCGCGGCGCGGCGCACACTGCTGGTGCCGACGCGTGCACCCTGTGGCAGAGTTTCCAGGGTGCAGGCATCACGCGTGATCAGCACGTCCTCAATCGGCGCGCGCGGTAAAATCGCTGCGATCTGAAAACCTGCGGCTAGATCAGAGGGCACATCCTTCAGGCTGTGAACGGCGGCGTGAATTTCACCCTTCTCCAAAGCGATCTCGAGTTCCTTGATGAAGATGCCTTTATCCACCTGTGCCACGTCACTGAACTCGGAAAACCGCAGGTCCTGGCGTTTGTCACCGCTGGTCTGAATGATCTTGCGCTCCACCTTCAGACCTGGATGAGCCTTAAGCAGTTCTTGAGTGACCATTTCAGTCTGGGTCAGGGCCAGTTCGCTGCCGCGAGTGCCGAGGATGAGGATTGGTTGGGACATGAGCTGCACGATTTCACGCAAAGACGGCCAAGACGCAAAGGAATGATGCGCCTGAGCATGCCAAAACAATGGGCTGGAATGTTTTTTCTCGCATTTCCGCACGACACAGGGCTGAATCTCGCGTTCTGACACCGTGAAATTGAACATGAAGACCTGCCTACTACCTCTCCTTCTCATTGCCGTCTCCTCTCAAGCTGCCGATTGGCCCACCTTTCGCGGGGCTGACCGCACGGACGTCTCCACTGAAACTGGTCTCCTGAAAAAGTGGCCGTCTGATGGCCTCAAGCAGGTCTGGCTTAATAAAGACGCAGGCCTCGGCTACTCGGGCTATGCGATTGTCGGCAGCACGCTTTACACCATGGGCTCCCGTGATGCGGTGGAGTATGTCATCGCCATCGACATCAGCACTGGCAAAGAAAAGTGGTCGGCAGAAGCTGGTGCTCTTTTGACCAATGGCTGGGGTGATGGCCCCCGCGCCACACCGACGGTGGATGGTGATAAAGTCTATGCTCTCAGCGGTAAAGGCGTCCTCATCTGCCTGGGCGCTGCTGATGGTAAGGAAATCTGGCGTGCCAGCATGACCGAGCTCGGCGGCAAAGTCCCAGGCTGGGGCTACTGCGAAAGCCCAATCATCGAAGGGAATCTCGTCATCGCTACTCCTGGTGGCCCTCAGGGCACCTTGGCAGCTTTTGATAAAACGACGGGCAAGCTCGCCTGGCAATCCGCTGAGTGGACTGATCCCGCTCAGTATGCCAGCGCCATCGTGGTGGATCTGAATGGTACTCGTCAAATCATCCAACTGACGATGCAGAGCGTGGCTGGTGTGAATGCAGCTGATGGTAAAGTGCTTTGGAAGTCCGAGTTTCCCGGCAAAACGGCGGTCATTCCGACTCCGATCTTCAAAGAAGGACAGGTTTTCGTCGCCGCAGGTTACGGCGTTGGTTGCAAGTCGGTTAAAATCGGTGCCGATAACTCAGTCGAGGAACTTTACGCCAGTACTGACATGATCAACCATCATGGCGGCGTCATCCTTGTGGAGGGTAACCTCTATGGATACAGCGACAAAGCTGGCTGGACTTGCATGGACTTCAAAACAGGTGCGGTCAAATGGACCGAAAAGAAAGCCCTCGGCAAAGGTGCCATTCACTACGCTGACGGCTGTTTTTATCTTCTGGAAGAGCGCACCGGCACCGTCGTGCTGATCAAAGCCAGCGACAAAGGCTGGGATGAACAAGGCCGCTTCACCCTCAGCCCGCAGACCACACAGAGAAACCCCAAAGGCATGGTTTGGACCCATCCCGTCGTCAGTGGTAGTAAACTCTACCTGCGCGACCAGGAGCTTCTGTTCAGTTTCGATGTAAGCGGCAAGTAATCATCCCTGAAAACCAAAAAGGCTGCACTTTAACGAGTGCAGCCTTTTTTCTTGGTGCTTGGCAGGCGATGCCTAGCCTGCTTGTCACACGTTCTCTGGGGAGAAGCACGCACCCTGTTTTATGGCCGACTCGTCGTCGTGCGCAGTGCCAAGTACTCAGTTAGCATTTACCTTGGAATGCCGACTGAGCACTGTGACCTGAGCACTTCATGACCACGGTGGCGTGAGAAATACGAACTAAGCCGCTGGATTACTCAGATTCCGACGGTGTGCGACCACCATTGCTGCATTGATGATCAGCGGCAAAGCCGGCACCAAAAGCAGGAACCACAGCGGTGGCCCCTCAGCGATTTTAGGAGATGCTTCTTCCTCTTCCGCCAGTCTCACGAAAACAGCGAAACTAAACTGCAAAAAACCCAAAGTCGCACCCGCCAGGGCCAGCCAAAAACCGGCTTTGCTTTTCGCCGGTGCGAAGAGTTTGAGCCCTGCTGAGATGAGCGCAAAGCCACCCGCCAGGGCGAAGAACACCTGGGCGATGAAGAAGACGGAGAATGTGATTGGCGTGGCGTTCATCGGGACGGAGCTGCTTAGTCCTGAGTTTTGATGAACTGACCTCCAACACCCCAGGCTAAATTTTCGCGTGGAAGGACGCCATTGCCACCGAGGTAGAAGCGGCTGCCAATGGTGAAGTTATCACGCTGGATGCCACCTTTTTTGCCGCCCGTGATAAGGTCCGCCACGGCCATGCTCATGCTGCCAGCGATCCCCTGCTGCTGCCGAATGTGCTCGCGGTAGTCAGCCTCATTCGGATTCGTGAGAGCCAGAACCACCACGATGGCAGCGAGCAGGAAGATGAGTTTTTTCATGAAGATCAGCCGGCGATGGTAAACACCTCACGGGCATCGGCGATGCTGCCGGTGATGGCTGCTGCGGCGACCATGACGGGGCTCATGAGGACGGTGCGACCGGTTGGGCTACCCTGACGGCCTTTGAAATTGCGGTTCGAGGAGGAGGCGCAGAGCTGATCGCCGACGAGTTTGTCGGGATTCATGGCGAGGCACATGGAGCAACCTGCATTACGCCATTCAAAGCCAGCTTCGGTGAAGACTTTATCGAGCCCTTCCTGACGAGCGATGACATCGACGACCTGACTGCCTGGGACGACGATGGCTTTGACGCCAGCAGCGACTTTGTGACCTTTGATGAACTTCGCCACTTCGCGGAAATCGCTGATGCGGCCATTCGTGCAAGAGCCGATGAAGGCGACGTCGATCTTGGTTCCCTTGATCGGCTGGCCGGCTGGCAGCTTCATGTATTCCAGAGCTTCTTGAATGGAGACACGCCCTGGCTCTGTGGTGGCGCTTTCAGGAGTCGGCACGTTTTCGGTGACGGAAATGGCCTGGTCCGGGCTGGTGCCCCAGGTGACAGTTGGTGGCACATCCTCGGCCTTGATGTTCACGACATCATCATAAACGCAATCAGCGTCAGAAGCGACGGCGCGCCATTCAGCGACGGTGGTGTCCCAGGCATCACCTTTCGGGGAGTAAGGCCGGCCTTTGAGATACTCGAAGGTCTTCTCATCTGGGTTCACGTAACCGCAACGGGCACCGCCTTCGATGCTCATGTTACAAACGGTCATGCGCTCTTCCATCGTGAAGCCGTCAAAGGTGCTGCCACCGTATTCGTAGGCGTAGCCAATGCCGCCATTGGCTCCGAGCAGGCGAATGATGTGGAGAGCCACGTCCTTCGAATAAACACCTGGGCGGAGCTGGCCGTCCACATTGATACGGCGGACTTTCATCTTGCTCAAAGCCATGGTCTGCGTGGCCAAAATGTCGCGTACTTGAGTGGTGCCGATGCCGAAAGCAATGGCTCCAAAAGCGCCGTGCGTGGCGGTGTGAGAGTCACCGCAGGCGATGGTGGTGCCGGGTTGAGTAATGCCCTGCTCGGGGCCGACGACGTGGACGATGCCCTGCTTGCCACTGCTGAGGCTGAAGTAGGTAATGCCAAAGTCCTTGGCGTTTTTATTCAGCTCCTGGATCATCGCTTCCGCTAGAGGATCAGAGAATGGAGACACCTGGCTGTCAGTCGGCACGATGTGATCAACAGTGGCGAAAGTGCGGTGTGGGTAGGCCACTTTGAGATTCAAATCACGCAGCATCCCGAAGGCCTGTGGGCTGGTCACTTCATGCACGAGGTGGGTATCAATCAGGAGTTGTGTCTGCCCGTTGGCGAGTGTGCCTACTGCGTGTGATTCCCAGACTTTTGCGAAGAGTGTCTTGCCCATGGTTGTGTGTGATAAAAGGTGAATTGCGAGCCTAGCACACACTTGGGGTCGCGCAATTCTCGGGGTGAAAATATCCCAAATCAGCGTGCAGACCTTATTTGAGGCGCTTCTTAAGCTTCTTCAGCAGCTCAGGATTCCCCTCAAGCTCTTCCATGATCAGCGTCAGAACGTCGAGTGTCTGCCGGCTCATGTGGTGCTCCATGCCTTCCACGTCTTCATGGACGGTCTTGGGATCCAAACCAAAGCCGGAGAGCAATCTCGTGAGCACTTCATGCCGACGTGCGATCTCCTGGCCGATCTTTTTGCCAGCGTCCGTCATCACCACACCGCGATAGCGCTCATAGATGACGTAGCCCTCGGCATCCAGCCGCTGGATCATGTTCGTCACACTGGCCTGTGAGATGCCTAGGTTCTTCGCGATGTCCACCACGCGGGCGTAGCCTTTCCCCTCGATCAGATTGTGGATCTGCTCCAGGTAATCCTCGATGGCCGGTGAATGGACATGCGCGGTGGTTTCTTGGCGCTTGGCAGGCATC
>CANHTV010000247.1 GCA_947463285.1 Verrucomicrobiaceae bacterium
CATGTCCCCAAGGCCCTCGCATAACTCTCCAACCACGACTTTTCTGTGAGCACTACCCTTAAACGAGTTCATGGCTTCCTCGCTGAATTTGACAGCGTTGCCGATCTTTACCACGCAGCCGAGCAGGTCCGTGATGCTGGCTATCAACGCTGGGACGTTCATTCTCCCTTCGCCATCCACGGTATGGACCACGCCATGGGGGTGAAGCGTTCCAAGCTGCCGTATTTGGTTTTCTGTGGAGGTATTACGGGCACGACGATCGCGTTCGTCCTGCAAACCATCACTCAAACGAATTTCTGGTCCAGCATTGGACTGGGTTTCCTACAGACGTTGGCTGAAACTTATCCCACCGTTGTTCAAGCTAAGCCTACAGACATCTGGACATTGCCGGCGTTTTTCCCTGTGATGTTTGAGCTGACGATCCTGTTTTCTGCTTTCACCACGTTGTTTGGCCTGTTGGCTCTGATGGGACTTCCTCGCTGGAACCATCCGTTGTTTGCCTCCAAGCAATTTGCGAAATTCTCTGACGATGGTTTTTTCGTCTGTATCGAAGCTCGCGATCCTAAATTCTCTCAGGAAGGCACCAAGTCATTCCTCGAAACCATCGGCGGTAAAAATATCGAGATGGTCGAAGACGAGATTTAATCTTGATGACAGTTTTTTAATGATAAGCACAGCCTGTGAGGGCTGTGCTTTTTTATTACGCTGGTGTCTGGGCAATAGCCTCGACGGTGCGTTCCATCTCCGCTTCAGTGTTGTAAAAGTGGGGGCTGAAACGCAGGTAGGCTTGGCCTTGCCTGTCATGTCTGAGTGAGGGGCTGATGCCTTGGGCAGTGAGATGCTCAAAGACTTTTGCCACATCAGGTCCCGAGCCTTCCATGCGATAGGCCGTGCTGATGCCAGAGGCATTCGGACCCTCACGAGGTCCGATGAAACGGAATCCCAGAGGTTCCAAGCCATCCATGAGTTTTGCTTTTAGCCGCAAAAGTTGATCGCTGACCGCAGGAATACCCTTTTCAAGAAGGAGCTCCAAACCTGCCTTCATACCCAAGATTCCGACTATGTTCAACACCCCCGGCTCGTAACGCCGGCCGCCTGGTTCGAAGGTGATTTCTGGTTGGGCGATGAAATTGGGGCTTTGAATATTCCATGAACCGAGAAGGCTGGGACGCAGCCGCTCCTGCATCTCTTCCCTCACATAAACGATGCCTGCAGCCATCGGGCCCAGCATCCACTTGTGCGAGTCAGCGCTGAGAAAATCGACGTAATCCACACGTGTCTCAAAAGCACCGATGGTCTGGATGCCATCCAGACAAAACAGCACGCCACGAGCTCTCAGCATCCTTCCGATCTCGTCGATCTTGATGCGATAACCTGTAAGGAAATGACAAGAAGCAAGAGCGACGAGTTTGGTCTTGGAGGTCAGAGCCGATGCCACGAGTTCGGGTGTAATTTCTCCTGGTCTGACGGGTTTCAAAAGCCTGACCACGACACCGTGACGGGCCAGATCTGTCCACGGGTAAACATTAGCCGGGTAATCATCCTGGTAACAGACCACCTCGTCACCAGGCTGCCAATCCAGTCCGTTTGCCACCAAGCTTAGACCTAGCGAGGTAGGCCCAAGAAGTGAAATTTCGCTGGCCTTGGCACCGATCATTTTGGCGGCGACAGCTCGTGATTCATTTGTCGCACGCCAGGCCTCTGGATACTCCTGCATCCGCAGGCAGGCTTCTTGTAGGTAATCCTGCATCGTCTGAGTGACCCTCTTTGGCAGAATAGTCACGCCTGCATGAGCAAGAAAAATACTGTTTCGAGCGATGGGAAACTCTGCCAAACGCTGCTCCTCGGATTCGAATAAAGCCATGATCTCCATTACGAGCCCGGCAGCTCAGGTGCAACTCACGAACGTTAAAACAACAGCGACAAAATACCCAGGTTTTGATGTTGGTTGAGCTGGTTGTGTTGGGGGGAACGGAACTAGATTAGCTTTGAACTTACTCTGAGCGCGTGTCAGAGTCGTATCCTCCATCCTTCGTCATGACTTATCGTCCTCTCGCATTCCTAGCAGCCTCTGTTCTTTCAGTGTCGGCGTCTCAGCCGAAATCGACTGCGGATTTGCCGGACCCGAATCCCGAAGTGCAAAAGGCGGGGTTTGTGATTCCTGAGGGAATAGAAGTTACGCTCTGGGCTCAGGAGCCAATGATTGCCAAGCCTGTTCAGATGAATTGGGATGCTCTTGGACGCCTGTGGGTGGTGAGCAGCACGACCTATCCGCAAATTAAACCTGGTGATGGCACCAAGGATCAGATCGTTGTTTTGGAAGATACCGACCACGATGGTAAGGCAGATAAATCCACCGTTTTTGCCGAAAATCTGCACATCCCCACGGCAGTGATTCCTGCGGATGGTGGTGTGTATGTGGCCAATTCAACGGAAGTGATTTTTCTCAAGGATACCAATGGTGATTTGAAGGCCGATGAACGCTCAATCATCCTGAGTGGATTTGGCACGGAAGATACCCACCATCTGCTGCATACGATGAGACACACACCTGAGGGGCTGTTGTCGTTTTTGCAGTCGATATATATTCATAGTCATGTCGAGACTCCGTTCGGAGTTCGTCGCTTGATGGGGGGTGGGGTTTGGGAGTTCCGCACGGAGTCACGCAGGCTCGAAATCGTCAGCAAAGGATTGATCAATCCGTGGGGTTATGAGTTTGATCAGTGGGGCCAATCCTTTGCCACGGATGGCGCTGGTGGCGAAGGGCTCAACTACATCTTTCCCGGTAGTGTTTTCAAAACGTCACCCAATGCCAAGCGTACTCTGAGTGGCCTGAGCCCAGGTCAGCCAAAACAGTGCGGTTTGGAATTTATCGAAGATCCGCACTGGCCAGAAGACTGGCAGGGATCATGGGTCACCAATGACTTTCGTGGCAATCGCACGAATCGCTTCAAGGTCACTCCCTCAGGAAGCAGCTATATCGCCAAGCAGGAAACGGATGTTTTGGCCTCCAACCATCGTGCTTTTCGTCCGATTGATATCCGAACGGGTCCCGATGGTGCTTTGTACATCGCGGATTGGTACAACCCCATTATTCAGCATGGAGAAGTGGATTTCCGTGATCCTCGTCGTGATCAGGTTCATGGTCGCATCTGGCGTCTGACCGCTAAAGGCAGACCTTTGAGCGAAATGCCGAACATCGTCGGTGCTCCCATTCCTGAACTGCTGAACATGCTCAAGAGTAATCGCAAGTGGACGCGGCATTTTGCCAAGCAGGAGTTGCGTTCTCGTGGGGCAACCGAGGTTTTGCCTCAGCTTAAAACCTGGGTGGAAACGTTGGATAAATCAGATGCCAACTACTGGCATCATTTGCTGGAGTCCGCTTGGACGCGTGAAGGCTTGAATAAATTTTCGGCTCAACACTGGCGCGAACTTTACGCCAGTACAGATTCAAGGGTGAGAGCAGCGGCTTTACGCATCTTGACCCATCGCTGGCATGAACTGCCTGATGCCATGGAGATCTTGAACAAGGGTATCTCTGACGAAAATGCACAGGTGCGACTTTGGGCCTTGGCTGTTTTGGCTGACATGCGTCAACCCAAGGCTTTTGAAACGGCTCTGAAAGCCCTCGACAAAAACATGGATGAAAGTTTGGATTTTCTCCTGGAGCTTACGGCTCGTGAGCAGGCTGACATGTGGCTGCCTCTGACTTTGAAAGGTGACCTGAAGCTCAATGAAAATCCAAAGCACTTGGTTTACGCCATGAAGGCCACAGGTCGGAGTGAAGCTTTGAAACCGCTTTTGGGCAGCCTGAAGCAAGGCAAACTCGCCGCTGATGATGCGGCCGCAGTCATGGCTATGGCTGGGGACTCTGCTGATGCTGCACAGGCCCGTGAGATCGCAGATCTCGTCAATGATCCAGCGATGAGTGGTAAAGTGGTGGGGCTCATGGATGCGCTGGTCAAAGCCGCGAGCACACGCGGAATCACCCCTGCTGGAGCAGAAGCAGCTGTGACCGCCTGGCTACAAAGCCCGCGTGTGGAGATCGTTCACCGTGCTACCATTCTCGCGGGGGCCTGGAAGGTGGAGTCTGCTCGTGAAGCCTTAAACACCATTTTAACCCAGCCTGAGACCTTGACTCCGGTCCGTGAGGGAGCAGTGCAAGGCCTTGCAAAATTAGGCGGTATAAAGTCCCGTGATTTTTTTGATCAGGTGTTTCGCGAAAAACCTGAACTGCGCGTCCTGGCGGTTCAGGGGCTGACCGAAGTAGGTCCCCAGTTGGCTGCTAAACGCGCTGTGGAGTTTTTTGTGAATGCCAAATCGGCTGCTGAAGCGGAGCCAATCTTCAGTGCGTTCCTCAAAAATAAGCAATTGCCCGGTGTTTTAGCGAAGGAGCTCAGTGGCAAGTCTATTCCCGATTTCATCGCGGTTGAGGCCGTGCGCATGGTTTCTACTCGTGGCATCAAAGGCCCTCTTGAAGACGCACTCAGAAGCGCTGGCGGTGTCAAACAAATGAATCAGGCTTTAAACCCTGAGCAAATGGCTGCCATGGTCGAAAAAGTTAAAACCATGGGGGACCCTGTTCGTGGTGAAGCTATTTATCGACGTCAGCAGCTGCTTTGCCAGAACTGTCATGCCATCGGCGATGCTGGTGGCGTTTTGGGGCCTAATCTGGTCAGCATCGGTGGCAGTGCGCCTGTCGATTACCTCATTGAGAGTTTGTTGGAGCCCAGTAAGAAAATCAAAGAAGGCTACCACATGATCATTATCAGCACGAAAGACGGTAAAGTCTTTAGTGGCGGTCTAGTACAGGATGGAAACGATGAAGTAGTCATTCGTGATCCAGCCAATCAATTGCAGAAAGTCCCGAAGTCTCAAATAGCCAACCGTCAAATGAGCCCAGCGAGTATGATGCCTCCGGGGCTGACTGCCAGCTTGAGGGAGGATGAGTTTCTAGATTTGGTGCGCTTCTTGTCCGAACTGGGCCGCGAAGGTAACTACAAGATCAAACCCAACCGCTATGTGAGAGCTTGGCGCATGATGGGCGCGATGGATAAAGACGTTATCGACCACGTTCGTCACGTCGGTCTCCACGCGCTTCATGAAAAAGAGGGCCGTTATCCATGGATGCCCATGGTTTCCCAAGTCAGTGGCGAAGTGCCATTGGCTGAGCTCCAGGAGATCAAGATGTACCCATGGTTTCCGAAAATTCTTCAATGCAGTTTGAAGCTGGATTCTCCTGGTAAAGTAAAACTCGGTCTGAGTTCCACTAAATTCATTAACGTCCTTGTTGCTGATAAACTAATCCCAGAGCTATCCGATACTCTTACATTAGATCTGCCTTCCGGCTTGACCCCCATCAGTATTGTCATTGGTCGTGAGGCAGTTGATCTCAAAGGGTTCAAGGTTGAAATTTTGGACGGAGCCGCACAGATTTCTAGTTTCTAAGAATAACTAGGGTTACAGAATTCATCGAAAGAATTTGGTGGATGGCTGTTCACCTGAATGCATCGGGGGTTGCATGTCATGGTATTTACCATGTATTTAAATTGACTGTGCTAGGTCAAATTTGGTATTCTCAACACAAAACCACCAATTAGGTCGAAACAACTAACTCCGCACACCCAAACCCATGAAAACGCAATCAATCGTAGCCTCTCTTTCAGGGCAGTCGCAAAATAGCAAAGCTGGTTTTTCCTTGGTCGAAGTCGTTTTGGCTGTGGGGATCATGGCAATGGGGGTGGTGACCATTCTTGGTCTTTTGCCTCACGGCATGGAGATGTCTCGCAAAACCGCCAACGAGCAGGCTGAAACACGCATCGTGGATCAGCTGGTCGGTGAAATCCAGTCAGCTGACTGGTCCACGATGGGTGGATTGGTTAATGGTGGTAGTGCTGATACGGTGACTTATTTTTTTGACGATCAGGGGCTCAAGCTAATTGATGGACTCAGTTCAGC
>CANHTV010000248.1 GCA_947463285.1 Verrucomicrobiaceae bacterium
TGAAGGAGCTGGTATCGTCGAAGCTGTCGGCCCAGGCGTCACTAGCGTCGCGCCAGGGGATGCGGTGTGGCCGATCTGGCGCTCCTCCTGCGGGCGCTGCCACTATTGCCAGCACGGACGCCCCGCGCTCTGTGATCTCGGCACGGCCATGCGTTTCACGGGCCTCATGCCAGATGGCAAAACCCGTTTCCGCAATGCCAAGGGCGACAGCATTCTGCATTACGCCGGCGTCTCCACCTTTAGCAGCCTTTCCACCATGCCTGAAGCCGCCGTCGTCAAGATCGAAGCTGACATCCCGATGTGGAAGGCGGCCCTGATAAGCTGTGGCGTCATTACGGGAATCGGTGCTGTCACTCATGCCGCCCAGGTGCGCCCGGGCTCCACCGTCGCTGTCTTTGGCTGCGGTGGCATCGGTTTAAACATTGTCCAGGGAGCCCGCATGGTCAGTGCCCAGAAGATCATCGCCGTCGATACCGTCGCGGCTAAGGAACCGCACGCTCGCGCGATGGGAGCCACGCACTTCATCCACACAGCCAGTAGTGATCCCGTGAAAGCCATCAAAGATCTCACGGGTGGGCTCGGTGTGGACTTTGCCTTTGAAGCTATCGGCCTGCCTGAGCCCATCGAGCAGGCCTTTGATTCCCTGCGTAAAGGCGGCACCTGTGTCGTCACCGGTATTTGCCGTGGCGATGCCCGCGCAAGCATCAATGCCAACCAACTACTCTATGCGGAAAAGACGCTGAAAGGCAGCCTCTATGGCTCCATGCGGCCCCGCATCGACCTGCCGCGCCTGATGGATCTGCATCAAACAGGAGCGCTGAAGCTCGATGAACTCCTCACCCGCACCTGGCGGCTGGATGAAATCAACGAAGCCTACGCCTCACTGGAACGCGGCGAAGTCGCCCGCAGCCTCATCCTTTGGGATTGAACCCTCATCATGAAAAGCCTCCTCTTCATCCTTGCCCTGTTGAGCATCATTCCCCTGCCCTCGACGGCGGAGGTTCGCCGCCCCGCATCAGTCAGCACCATGCTGACTTCAGAGCTGGCGGACTTTGATAAACAACCGGTAGAAGTTCAGACGCTCATCCGCTCTGCGCTCGGACTTACCGAGCAAAAGCTCACCTACGTCTTCGGTTCTCATGATCCCAGGCGCGGCGGCATGGACTGCTCTGGAGCCATTTATTATCTGCTGACCCAGGCAGGCCTGAATGAGACACCACGGCAGTCAGACCAGATCTGCGAGTGGCTCATGAAAAAGGGCCTTTTTCGTCGCACCGCTCAGGCAGACACGCTCAATCATCCTGAACTCGCCACCCTACGTCCTGGCGATCTGCTTTTTTGGAGTGGCACTTACAATACGACACGCAGAAAAACCCCTGTTACCCATGTCATGCTTTACCTGGGAAAAAATGAGACCACCGGCAAGCCCATCATCTTTGGAGCCAGCGATGGCCGCCGCTACGAAGGGCAAAAGCGCACCGGGGTCAGCCTCTTCGACTTCGTCCTGCCCAAAGAAAGCTCCAAGGCCAACTTCTATGGTTTTGGCCCTGTGCCCGGCCTCGTGAAGCAAGCTAGCAAAAAAAGGCTTCTCTTAATCCCCTTCTTCCGCCGCGTGAACACTGAGAATTAACAACTTCTTAGACGGGAGTGTCAACTCAAGCAGTCGAGGACTACTCTGCATTGTGCTGAGTACCGTTCATTCAAAACGGCACAGGTATAGAAATGGCGGCTTCACATCTGCAACACTGTTTCGGGAAAATACTCAAGCTCGATTGAATCATTCCGTCACCACGAATGACCTCTGAGGCAAATCCGCATTGACGCACAGGCTTTGGGGAATACTCTGGCGGGCTGACGCATCAACGCATCATCATTCGTCCATATAACCAAAACGACCACCTCCATGTCCCGCTCCTACATCTTTTCGTCCGAATCCGTCGGCGAAGGCCATCCTGACAAAGTTGCCGATACCATTTCTGACGCCATCCTCGACGCCTGCCTCAAAGTGGACAGCAAGAGCCGCGTCGCCTGCGAGACTTTCGTGAAGAGCAATATCGTCGTCGTCGGCGGTGAAATCACCATCCCCAAACTTCAGAACAAGAAGCTCGGCACCACCAAGCCCATCGACGAAGTCATCAATGTTGGCCAAATCATCCGTGAAGCTATCCGTGGTATTGGTTATACCAATGCAGACGACGTTTTCCATGCCGACCAGATCTTCATCAACAACTACCTCACCATCCAGAGCCCAGACATCGCCCAGGGCGTGGACGCTGAGAAGGCTGAAGGTAAAAAGACCGCTGAACAAGGCGCTGGAGACCAAGGCATCATGTTTGGTTACGCCTGCGATGAAACTCCTGAGCTCATGCCCGCTCCGATCATGTTCGCCCATCGCCTCGGTCGTGAGCTGACAAAGATCCGCAAAGCAGGCAAGCAGGCCAAGTGGCTGCGCCCAGACGCGAAGTCCCAGGTCTCCGTCGAATACGTCGATGGCAAGCCAACCCGCATCGTCAACGTCGTCATCTCCACCCAGCACGCTGCGGACGTGAGCCACGCTGAGATCGAAAAATTCTGTATTGAGCAGGTCATCAAAAAGGTGCTGCCAAAAGAAATGCTCACGAAAGACACCGAGTATCTCATCAACCCAACCGGCAAGTTTGTGGTCGGCGGTCCTCAGGGCGATAGCGGCCTGACAGGTCGTAAGATCATCGTCGATAGCTACGGCGGCATGGGCCGTCACGGTGGTGGTGCCTTCTCTGGCAAAGACCCTTCCAAAGTGGATCGCAGCGCCGCCTACATGGGCCGCTGGGTCGCCAAAAACGTCGTCGCCGCAGGCCTTGCGTCCAAATGCGAAGTCCAGTTTGCCTACGCCATCGGTCATCCAAAACCTGTCAGTGTCCACATCGACAGCTTCGGCACCGGCACCATCAGCGACGACAAGATTCTTGCCGCAGTCTTGAAGGTGTTTTCATTCAAGCCTGCTGACATCGTGAAGCAGCTCAACCTCCTCCGTCCGATCTATTCGAAGACCACCAACTACGGTCACTTCGGTAAGATCGACGACGCTGACATCACTTGGGAGCTCACCAACAAGGCTGACGCGCTCAAGAAAGCTGCGAAGTAATTCACGTCATCGTAGGATACCATTCATAAGCCGTGCGAGTCACCTCGCACGGCTTTTTTGTGCCAACAAAAAAGAGCAGCCCCACACCTGGAGCTGCTCTGATTGAAACGATTATCACTGCACCAATCAGGCAAACACCGCTGTGAGCGGCTGGCCTTTGTCGGCGATGGTGAAGGGGCGCTTGCTGGGGCTGTAGATGATCTGGTCCAGCGGCAGGCCGAGGGCGTAGGCGATGGTGGCGTTCATGTCCTCGATCTTCACCTTGTCGGCGACGACCTCACGGCCTTCGGCGTCGGTGGCACCGTGGATGTGACCACCTTTGATGCCGCCGCCCCACATGGCTGCGGAGAAGGCTTTCGGGTAGTGGTCGCGACCAACGTTCTGGTTGATGTCAGGCGTGCGGCCGAACTCGGTGGTGAGGACGACGAGGGTGTCTTTCAGCAGGCCACGGTTGTGGAGGTCGCTCAGCAGGGTGGAGAGGCCTTTGTCGAGGGTTTCGCAGCGCTCTGGCACGGCGACGAAGTTGGCGTTGTGGGTGTCCCAACCGCCGAGGGAGACTTCGACGAAACGGACACCGCGCTCGACGAGGCGGCGGGCGAGCAAGCAGCCCTGGCCGAAGGCTTCGCGGCCATAGCTAGCACGGAGGTCGGGGGCTTCATCGGTGAGGTCGAAGGCCTTGAGGTCCTCGGACTTCATCATGGCGATGGCATCGTCATACATGTCGGCGTAGGCCTTGACGTTGCGGTGCTTGAAGGTGCTGCGGAAGTCGGCGTCGAGCTCGTCGGCAAGCTTCAGGCGGGCGTTGAATTTGTCTTCGGTGAGGCCGGGCTGGACTTTGACGTTCTTGAGGCCGGCTTCGGGATTGTTGACGAAGAGCGGGGCCTGGGCCGCGGGGAAGAAGCCAGCACCGGGGTGGCGGCTGTCATTGCCGATGTAGACGTAGTTCGGGAGGGTGCTGTTGCCACCGCCCTGGAAGACATTCAGCCAAGCACCCATGCCGGGGTGGCGGATGGTGCCACGCAGCTCATAGCTAGTGTGCATCATGTAGTTCCCCTGCTCATGCGCACCCTGGGTGGAGGAGAGGGAGCGGATGACGGTGCCGTGGTGCATCTGCTGGGCCGTGAGCGGCAGGTTTTCAGCGAGCTGGACGCCATCGGCGCTGGTCTTGATGGCTTTCGTGGGGCCGCCAGTGGCGGTGCCGGGCTTTGGATCCCAGGTGTCGAGGTGGGTCTGACCGCCGCTCATGTACAAATAGATCACGTTCTTCGCGGTCGGGACCTGCTTCAGCTTCGAGGAATGCTCAAAGGCGGCGAAGGACTTGCTGGTCATGGACTGGCCGAGGAGGCCGACGCCAAGCAGCGAGGAGGCTGTCTTGGCAGCAAAGTCACGGCGGGTGATTTCGCCGGAGCGGAGGAGTTTGGAGGCGAGTTCTTGTTTCATGGGCTATAATATGGGGCGGTTGTTGGATTTTGATGTAGAAGATCAGGAACGGGATTCGTCCTTCAAGACGCGAGGCAGGTCGCGGGCAGCGTGGAGTACATGGAGGACGCGAACGACACCGGGCAAATGCCTGTAGAAAACGATGTGATTTCTGAACTCGGGCACGAGGGCTTTGCGCAGGTCCTGAACATCTGGGTGAGGATAGCGCGTGCCACAAAGCGGGTGATCTTTAAGACGGCGGAAAAGCGACCGAATGGCTTCAATGACACGATCCGCGGCCTCGGAGTTGTCCGAGGCGATGTGCTGATGAATGTCGATGAGGTCTTCACGGACGAGAGGGTGCTGCTCCAGGCGTTCAGGCATGAGCTTTGGCGGCACGACGGCGGCCTTCTTGTTTGATCTGATCCCAACGGTCATTGTCTTCCGTGTCCAGAGGCTCAAACGGCCCTTGATCACGCTGGGCCAGCAATGAGTCCAAGGCAGACTTCGCTTCTGGATTCAGGTTTTTCACCAAGGTGTTTGCCTCTGCCTGAAGACGACGGTCGGATTCAGCCAAGGTAATGAAGTATTCCTCCAGGCTGCCAAACCCTTCGGCGGTTCGCTGATTCAGGAAAGCTTCCAGTGCTGAAGGGAAATGGAGGGTGATGCTGCTCATGCTCGCGAGTTTAGCACAGTTTGCGGGGGCTTCACTGCACGAAGATGAACTGCTGGGTGTTCAACAGGGCGTAGATGAGGTCTTCCGTGGTGTTGAGGCCGGTGTCCTGGGCTTTGCTCCAGGCTTCTTTTTCCTTCGCGGTCGGCTTGCGGGCGAGGATGGCCATGTAGGCGGCTTCGAGCTTGTCGTCTGGATACTGGGCCTTGCTGATGGCGAGCATGAGCTGGCTGTATTTGCTCAGGATGTTGGGCATGAGGTTGCCGTTCATCATAAAAAGGCTCTGGGGGACGCTGGCATCGTAATTGGCGTTTTCGATGGTTTCGCGGTCGCTCTGGCCAAAGTCGCGGAGCGGATGGCCGCGGGGGGAGGGGCTTTCCAGCTCAGCGGCGCGGAGGTAGTCGCGGGCCTGCTGGGAGCGGGCGCGGAAGTAGTCGCGGTGCTGTTTTTCGGGGATGCCGTAATACTCGGCTTCTTCTTTGTAGGCTTCCTGACGCTTGGCTTCGTCGGCTTTGCGTTCTTCGGGGGAGAGTTCCTTGCGGTCGTAGCCGGGAACATTGACGCGCTCGGCTTTGATGCCGTTGGACATCATCATCATGCTTTCACCGGCCATCATGGAGGGGATCTCGGCGCTGCCAGCGGAGCTGTTTTTGGCCAAAGCGACGTTCTGGTAAGGTTTGCCGGTGACTTTTTCGTAGAGCTTCTTGTGGCCGGGCACGATGACCTCA
>CANHTV010000249.1 GCA_947463285.1 Verrucomicrobiaceae bacterium
GCAGAGCACGATGAGATCTGCGCCTGCATCGGAGGCTGCTTTGACGGTTTTGAGCGAGTATTCCGGGTCTTCTTTGAAGCTATCGAAGAAATGCTCGGCATCATAGAGCACCTCGCGGCCATGCTTTTTAAGGTAAGCCACGGTGTCGGAGATCATGGCCAGGTTTTCCTCCAGACTGACCTGGAAAACCTCAGTCACATGCAGCGGCCAGGTTTTACCAACGATGGTGACGGCGGGTGTTTGCGCATCCAGCAGCATTTGCACCTGTGGGTCTTCTTCGACCTTGATGCGGCCGCGGCGGGTCATGCCGAAGGCCGTGATTTTAGCGTTTTTCCATGGACGCTTGGCAGCCTCCTGGAAAAAGGCGGCGTCCTTGGGGTTCGAACCCGGCCAGCCGCCTTCGATGTAGTGAACACCGAAGTCATCGAGCCGCTCGGCGACGCGGATTTTGTCCAAAGTGCTGAAGGAGATGCCGGTGCCCTGAGTGCCGTCACGCAGGGTAGTGTCATAGATCGTAACCATAAAATGAGATGAAAAATGAAGTTAAAAAAAGTCTTTTCCTGAAAATGCGGTCCTGTTGTCCTGACTCATGAACCGCGTGGCGGTTTGCAGATAACGTGACATGCCACGACGGACTCCAACGGCTGCGTTACGCGCAGAGGAGCCCGGTGCTAATTCGAATGGCAATGTTTTGAGTCCGAAGAGACATGAGGACCGCCATGTTAAGGCATCGGATTATTCTGGCAACTTGTCTTTTAAAGCCCTAATTCTTTCACTATCTGGAGCTGGACCGAGCTTTTGGCAGACTTGTTTCAACACGTCATTTTGGCGACGTGCCATTTCTGCGGCCTCGGCTGTTTCATGATCATCCCAGCCTGCTAGATGCATGAGCCCGTGGATCAAATACAGAGCAAGTTCTTGATTCAAAGGCTGTTCATGTTCACTGCCTTGGCGTAATGCGGTGTCAGCACTGACGAGAATTTCACCATGGTGAAACGTGATCACGTCTGTGGGTGACGGGTCATCAAGAAATTCGGCATGAATGCGAGTGATCTCGGTATCGCTGACGATGCTGAATTCAATCTCTGTCAGATGCAGCAGTGGTGCCTCAGGGCTGGTCGCCTGTGCCTGACACATGGGAAGGGCTGCTTTCAGGACCTTGCGAAGCCAAGGCAGGTTGGCTCGATGCTGCTTTTGGCGGTTATAGAGAGACAGTTCGGTCATCAGGCCGCTGAGGCGGGTTGCTTCCGCGATGCTCGTTTTTTCTTTTCAGGATTCTGATTCTCAAAGCCTGATGAATACGGTGACTCCAGCCGCAGTGTGCGGGTGTCTTGCGTGGTGTCGCGCGGGTTTAAAACGGAACTGCCAGCACCCTCGGAGGCTTTTTGGTATTTGATGCGGCTGTGCATCATGCTGAGCAGGGTTTTGACTAAGCTGCTTTTGACCTTGGCCAGCTCGGCGATGGTGAGATCACACTCATCAAGTTGGCCGTCGATCATACGATTCTGCACCAGCTCATCCACTAGGGCTTCAATGCGTGAGGCGTTGGGTTTTTCTAAGGCACGAGAGGCGCTCTCGACTGCATCAGCAAGAGAAATGATGGCGGATTCCTTAAACTGCGGTCTCGGGCCGGGGTAGCGGAAGACTTCCTCGCTGACCTGCGGCACGTCGTCTTCCTTGGACTTGCCTTCTTCGACCAAACGCAGGGCCTGGGCTTTCTGATCAAGCGCTCGCTTGTAGAAATACCAGGCCAATGATGTGCCGTGATGCTGCTCGATGACGTCAATGATGCTGCAATTGAGCTTATGTTTGATGGCCAGATCGACGCCGTCTTTGACATGAGCGATGAGAATCAGGGCGCTCATTCGTGCCGTGAGATCGTCATGCGGATTGTTTACCGGGTCCATGTTCTCAATGAAATACTCGGGCTTGGTTAGTTTGCCGATGTCGTGGAAATAGGCGCATACGCGAGTCATGCCGGCATTGGCTCCGATGGATTCGGCAGCTGCTTCGGAGAGGTTTGCGACGACGAGGCTGTGGTGGTAGGTGCCAGGTGCCTCGATGCTGAGGCGCTTCATGAGCGGATGATTGAGATCAGCCAGTTCCAGCCAGGAGACTTCTGTTGTGACTCCAAAGATGCTTTCAATCACAGGCATTCCGCCTCCGACGATGAGCCCGGTCAGAATGCCGACAGCAAAGGGCACACCCAAAATGCGGCTGAGGCTAACGGTGTCTGCAGTACCGGAAAATTCATGCAACAGCAATGAAAACAGGGCTGCGGTAATGCCAACGTAGAGTCCAGCCATGAACAATTTGTTTCGGCGGCGGACTCGATTGGTGAAGAGCACCATGAAGAATCCAATCAGGCAGGAGCTGGCAAGGTAGGTGACCGGGTTCACGGCCACAAAGACCATGGTGCCGAGCAAAGTGGAGTAAATGGCACCGAATAGGCCGATTTTTCTGCCTAAGATGACTGAGAGCACCATTGGGCAAAGCGCGTGAGGTAAGGCCAGGGTGGGAAGGGCACCAGACCAGCTGTTCTGGTAGGCGAAGTCCATCATGGCGACGCTGGCTCCCAGTTGCAGCAGCAGGGTGCCGAGTACCAGCACGAGTTCGGCGTTGTCCTCGATGATATCTTTGAGGGCCACACGCAGATGTACAACGAGCGCCGCGCCGATGGCTGCCGCGCAGAGATAGGCTGTGGCCTGGGGTTGAACGGTGCCGGGAACGACTTCCGCCGCCAACTTCATCAGCACTCCGATGGCTGCAAAGAAGATGACATAGACACACACCGTGGCTCCTGGATGCGTCCTGAGTTCATCGACGAGGTCACCTTCTTGGTGTTTGCGGCGAGTCTTGCCGCAGGAAAGACCTTCTCTTTGCAGTTTAGCCCGGCGAATGGATTCAAACATCGGTTGTTGTGGGGAAGGTCAAAGTTAAGTTGACGCTATCACAGCAAAAAGCTCCGACAAGAAAAGATTTGCCCGTTTTTGTGTTCTTATGAACATTTTATTCGGATCTGGGTAACGCTTTTTCAGCAGGTGCTGAGCGGTGGCGATCATAGGCCTCTATGATGCGCTGGACGACCGGCAGACGGACGATGTCCTTGGCCAGGAAGTTCACAAATTTCACGCCAGGCACACTTTGGAGAACCTCCACGGACTCGCGAAGCCCTGACTTCACATGACGCCTAAGGTCCACCTGAGAGGGATCGCCTGTGATGACGCAGCGGGCTCCTTCGCCCAGGCGTGTGAGAAACATGAGCATCTGTTCGCTAGTGGTGTTTTGAGCCTCATCCAAGATGATAAAGGCATTTTTCAAGGTGCGTCCGCGCATGTAGGCCAGCGGGGCGATCTCGACGGCACCTTTTTCGATCAAACGCTCGGCTTCTTCAGGATCGAGCATCTCATAAAGTGCGTCGTAGAGAGGGCGTAGATAAGGGAATATTTTCTCCTTCAAATCGCCCGGAAGGAAGCCGAGAGCCTCGCCTGCCTCCACAGCTGGACGCGTGAGGACAAGGCGTTGAACCGATTTTTCTCTCAACAAGTGCAAGCCCTGAGCCATGGCCAGGTAGGTTTTGCCCGTTCCTGCCGGGCCGACACCAAAAACGACTTCATGTTCGCGCATGGCTTGCACGTAATGGATTTGGCTGCGCGTTTTGGCGAGGACCGGCGGCTTTTTACCCGAAGTGTTCAGCTTGAGGGACATGATTGCCTCAGCTGGAGCATCACTTTGTTCGAGTTGCACGCTTTCAGCCACCAGTCGGATCATGGCTGGGGTGATGTCTCCACCCTGACGTCGCACTTTTTCAAGTTGGGCGAAAATGTCTCTGGCTGAACGGATGTTGGCTTCTTCGCCTTCGATCTTGATCCAGCTCTCCCTGGAAGTGAGGTGGACGTGACAGATTTCAGCAATGACTTTGAGTCCGCCCAAATCATGGCCGATCAGTTTTTGGAGAAACTGCGGGGTTTCGTAAGTCAGTGTTTCGATGGGCACAGAGGTATCAGTCTAAGGATACGAGATTCATCGCTTAAAATGAACGCCCATTTCTCAACGATAACCATAAGCGAGTGCCCAAAATAGGCCATTTTCCTTCTCAGAGGCGAGAGAAAAAACAATGGTATAGGTGCCAGTTTTGGGTGGGTTCACTCGGCTGCTTGCAAACATGCCGCTCGTTTTGGACTCGATGCTGATCTCCTGACCTTTTTCATCGTAGATCTTCAACTCAAACTTCACATTACTGTTGGCGCTGCCGAGCCAGAAGGCGTACTCGTTGCCTTTGAACATTTGATGTTTCACCATCAGCTTTTGTCCGCTTTTCACCTCGCCGTTCCAGTAATCTTCACGGACGATGAATCCCTGCTCCACAAAGGGCATGGCAGCCTCCATGGCAAAGCTGTGCGCATCATCCACGGTCGCCATCGCAAGGGGGGCGGTGATGATGAGGGACGAAGCGGTCAAAATGGCAGCTGTCCGGCAGAGTAAACTCGGTTTGGTTTGCATGGCGGTTCCGGGAATTGAGGTTGGACTCAGCAGGCAGGCTATTATTTAGCAGAGCGGATTTCCAAGAGCAGGGAATCGCAAGTTTTACCGATGTCACGAACGGCATCTTTGGTAAAGCCATCCACCGCACCTTCCATCTTTTCGAGGATGAAAGTCAGGCCTTTGCTGACATCAGAGATGGTATTGTGCTCCTTCATTTTAGGACTCATTTTTCCAATCGTGGAGAGGAAATGCTCGACTAGCATGGGCTGATTCAGCAGTTCAGCACGGTCAGCGGAAAAGTTTTTTGTCACGACGGAGGTGACACTGCCAGTGCCGCGTAGCCAGCCGCCGAGGCTGACGCATTGGGACAAATCCATGTCCTTCATTTGCTCCATGGAGTCGCGCACGGTTTTCTGGGTCTGGTCGAATTCTTTGCGGATCGAGCGCCAGTCACTCTTGTCTGCGGCATCAAGAATGGCCTGAGCGTGAGGACGAACAGATTTGATTAGGCCCAGTGCTGTCGCCATATCAATGACTTCACGACCGATGTCTTTGACCTTTTCGGTATCTTCAGCCTGAACGGCGACAAAGCCCTCAGCTACGACGACTCCGAATATCATTGCCAACTTGGTGCGATCCGTCGTGTTGGGGAAATCGACATCACGCAGTTCCTGCTGCCAGTTTGGCTCGCCGAGTTTGTCCAAAACACTGAAGACTTCGCTTGGGACTGGGACCACGACATCATCCACGACTTGTCCGGGGAAGGCTTGGGGATCAAATTCTTGAACGCCAGATTTGGAGGCCTGTGCGCCTAAAGACGTGACAAAAAGCAGGGTCGCCGCCGCTGTCATTACGGCTAATGGGTGAAATGAAGAGCGTTTCATGGATAAGTCCAAAGAAGCGCGGATTGGGCATAGAGGCAACCCCTTTGACAGGCATCCGCACGTGCTCTCAATCTGGCCATTTTTCGGGATACAGGCTTGCAAACCCTTTTGCTTGCGCTCGCATCCATTCATGATCATCCTCAAAAAATTGATGCTTTTCACCCATCCTTTTGGTCTCGCCTGGGGCTTGTTGGCGCTGTGGCTAGCGTGGCAGTTTTGGAAAAAACGTGGGCGTGAGGTGTGGGTGCCTGCTTTTGCATGGTTGTTGTTAAGTGCGTTTTCCTGCACGCCGGTGACCTCCTGGTTGCTCGCCGGGCTGGAGGGACGCTATGAGCGCGTCATGCTGGAAGATGCCTCTGCGGCGGACCTGATCGTCTGCCTCGGTGGTGGTGCTGAACCCAACTTCATGGAGCCCACCGGAGTGAATTTTAACAGTAGTGCGGATCGTTTGACCACAGCCTTGGCACTGCTGTCGATGCAAAAAGCACCGACATTGATCGTCACCGGAGGCGGTTATCAAAAGGCGGGAAAGA
>CANHTV010000250.1 GCA_947463285.1 Verrucomicrobiaceae bacterium
ATCTGTTTTGGTTATGGGGCAAAGTTTCCCAAGAAGTATGAAGACGCACTTTTCATCCTCGACTGGAGCTACGGGCGCATCATCGCCGTCCACATGCAGGCAAAAGGCGCGAGCTACACGGGCACGCAGGAGACATTTGTGTCGGGTCGTCCGCTGAATGTCACCGATGCCTGCGTGGGGCCGGATGGAGCGCTGTGGTTCGTCACGGGTGGGCGCGGGACGCAGAGTGGGGTGTACCGGGTGATGTGGGCGGCGGCATTAAATCAAAAGGGTCAAGAAGAAGGTCAAGAGGTCAAGGACCTGCGGGCGCTGCGGCGTGAGTTGGAGATGCTGTGGCCGGATGATACAGAGGGCGCATTCATGGCAATGACTCGCCTTGCTCACGATGACATTCATATCCGTCACGCAGCGCGCATGGCTCTGGAACGCACTCCAACGAGACTGTGGAGGAAAGAGATCCTCGGCGAATCCAATGGCTGGCGTGGCATCCTAGGGTGTCTTGCTTTGGCACGTGTTGGTGACAGTGCTGATCGAGCAGGCATCCTTTCTCGGCTGGATTCACTCTCCTTCAAAGACCTCAGTGCGGAACAAAAGCTCGCCACCTTGCGCACCCTCAGTGTCACACTCGCTCGACTTGGCGATCCGACAGCCGATGAACAAACGCGACTGCTCACCTGGCTGCAGCCTCTTTATCCCGCCGCCACACGCGAGATGAACCAAGAACTCTGCCGCCTGCTCATCCGTCTCGGCTCCAAACAGGTGCTGGCGAAGACGCTGCCGATGCTGCGTGATGCCACAGCGAGCGAAGACCTCATCTTTTTCCCGATGCACCTGCGCTATATCAAAGAAGGCTGGTCGCTGGAGTCGAAGCGCATCGTGTTCGAGGCACTAAACCGTGCGGAAAAGCGCAATGGAGCGAGCACATACTTCAAAAGCATCTCGGACACACGCAGCGAGCTGGCAGCAGCGCTGAGCACGGAGGAAATGTCTAAGCTGGCCGAGGTGGTGCATCCGCCGAAGCCCGCCGCGCTTTCTCCGCACGCGATGCCGGGGCATACCTACCGAGTCTGGAAGCTGGAGGATCTGGAGCCGCGACTCGCCGAGGTGGGGAAAGGTCGCTCCTTTGAAAAGGGCAAGGCGGCCGCCATCGCCACGCAGTGTGTCTTCTGCCATACAATGAGCACGGATCGCAGGCTGCCAGCAGGTGTGTTTGGCCCGGAGCTCGTGCAGGTATCCGCACGCTTCGGGCGGCGTGATCTGCTGGATCACATCCTGAACCCTTCCAAGGTCGTCGATGAGAAATTCCGCTTCGTGACGATCAAACGCGCCGATGGCAGCACGGTCATGGGCAGCCTGGAAAGTGAGGACGACGAACGCGTCGTGCTGAAACCGAACCCGCTTTCGCCAGAGACCGTGGAGGTCGGCAAAAGCCTAATCAAGGAGCGCAGCGTGTCCGAGACCTCACCGATGCCCGCAGGCCTGCTTAACGCGTTGAAAGCCGAGCAGATCCTTGATCTCCTGGCCTTCATTGAGGCGGGTGGCGATGCGAAGAAGGCGAACTTCCAGCCTTGAGTCACTACAAAAAAGCCGACACCGCATGAGTACAGTGTCGGCTGATCAAATTCCGAATAATTACATCTTTGGTTTGGTAATCATCTCGAAGCTGTCACTGCGGAAAGGAGTGACAGGCAGACCGTCGGTGCTGAAGAGATTGCACACGGGATTGTCTGACCAAGCATAACGAACCGCGACTGGCTTGGCGACGCCAGCAGCACTGACTTCCACTTTGTTGCCAGCGACGATTTTGGCGGTGGCCCAGACCCACTTCTTGTCTTCACCACAGATGGCAAAGCCTTTGACATCGGTGACATCAACGGTGCGCAGGTTGCCGCCAAAAGTGTCCAGTGTGACCACAGCCTTGCCAGCGGCAAACTCAGCACTTTGGAACTCGGGGCTGCGATAGGGCAGCTTGAATCCGTAATCTTTCACCAGTGCCCAGCGGGCGAGACGCTCGGCGACATCACGCTTGTTTTTCGGGTGGATGTCGTTGGCTTCACCAAGATCGATGATGACGGCCTGGCCACCATTCTTGATGGCGCTTTGGGTCTTCGTTTGGCTTTCACGCAACTCGGCCCAGTCACTGTCGCCGGGCAGTGGTTGCTCGGGTTTAAAGTCTGCCAGCTGCACCCAGTAGAAGGGGAAGTCACCCTGCTTCCACTCGCTGCGCCAGTGGGTAATCATGAGGGGGAAAAGGCTGGCGTATTCATAGGCTCGGCTGGCGTTGCTTTCGCCCTGATACCAGATGGCTCCCTTGATGCCGTAGCCGATGGTGGGCAGCAGCACACCGTTGTAAATATTGCCGGGACGCGCGTTGCCACGCAGCCAGCCATCAGGAGCCTGTGGTGCGCGGACGGTGAAGGGCTTGCCTGCTTTTTTGGCTTCGTCGGCCTGCTTTTTCCAATTGGCCATCGCGGCTTCATACTTGGCTTTGGCTTCGGCAGACTGCTGATAGGTTTCGTTCTTCACGGTGTTTGCCATGAGCAGCTTGAAGCGTGGATCACTCTCCAGCACATCACGGCGCACCCAGGCTTCAGCGGCACTGCCGCCCCAGGCGTTGTTGATCAGGCCCACGGGCACATCCAGCATCTGATGCAGAACACGTCCGTAAAAATAACCGACGGCGCTAAAGCCGCCGACTGTCTGCGGTGAGCACTCAGCCCAGGCACCTTTGAAATCCTGCTGCGGCTCCTGCGTGCCGACTTGTGGCACGGAGATCAGGCGGATGTTGGGAAACTTCGCCGTGGCGATTTCCAGATCGGCATCCCAGGAGCTTTGCACGCTCCACTGCATGTTGGATTGGCCGGAGCAGATCCACACCTCACCGACGAGCACGTTTTTCAGCTCCTTGGCGCTGCTGCCTTTGATGCTAATGGTGGCAGGCTTGGCATTCGCGGGCACAGCGTCGAGCTTGATGGTCCACTTGCCATCGGCCCCGGCCTTGGCGGTTTTCGTCTTTCCGGCAAAGGTGACGGTGACGTCCGTGCCAGGGGTGTCCCAGCCCCAGATGGGGTTCGCCTGCTTTTGTTGCAGGACCATGTTATCGCCGATGATGGCGGGGAGTTTCAGTTCTGCCTGGGCCGAAAGGCTCAAGGCAGCGAACAGGGTGGTGAGTGCGAGTTGGCGCATGGTTGGAAAATAGGGTCGTAAGCAACGCACCCAGCAGGCCTTTTCCTTCGCAGCTTTCTGACAAGGAGCTCTATGCTGCCGCGTAAGACTCCCGCCATGCTGCCGCCACTCAATCGCCGTGACTTCCTCCGCCGCTCCGGCATGGGCATGGCCATGCTCGGTCTGACGGATCTCCAGGCGAGCCGCGCGCATTTTGCGCCGAAGGCAAAGCGGGTGATCCACTTCTTCCTCAACGGTGGCCCATCACATGTGGACACCTTTGATCCCAAACCCACGCTGCTGAAGTATGCGGGGAAACCCGTGCCGAGTCATCGCATCACCGAGCGAAAGACCGGGGCCGCTTTTCCATCACCCTTCCAGTTTCAGCGCTACGGCCAGAGCGGCATCGAAGTGAGTGAACTGTTTGCCAAAACCGCGCAACACATCGACGACATCGCCGTGATCCGCTCCATGCAGGCGCAGGTGCCGAATCACGAGCCCTCACTCATGCTGATGAACTGTGGCGACTCCATTCAGGCGCGGCCCAGTCTCGGTGCCTGGCTCACCTACGGGCTCGGCAGCGGCAATGAAAACCTGCCCGGTTTCATCGCCATGTGTCCCGGCGGGATGCCGATCAAAAGCGCAGAAAACTGGCAGTCTGCCTTCTTGCCAGGAGCCTTTCAGGGCACCTATGTCGATAGTCAGCACCAGACGGTGGATCGCCTGATCGAAAACATCCGCAGTCCTCATGCCGACACGCGAGTACAGCTTCGGCAGTTGGAGCTCATGCGGCGTCTCAATGAAGCGCACCTCCGTGAGCGCAGTGACCCGCGTCTGGAGGCACGCATTCAGTCCTTCGAGCTAGCCTTTCGGATGCAGACCGAGGCAGCGGAGGTCTTTGATCTGTCCAAAGAGCCATCCTACATCCGCGAGCTTTATGGCGCTGGCGTCCATGGCCGCCAGACACTGATTGCCCGACGTCTGCTGGAGCGCGGCGTGCGCATGGTCCAGCTCTGGCATGGCGCAGGCCAGCCCTGGGATAATCACGACAGCATTGAGGCCAATCATCGCAAACTCGCGGCCCAGATTGACCAGCCCATCGCCGCCCTGCTGCATGATTTGAAACAGCGCGGCATGCTTGAGGACACGCTCGTCATCTGGGGTGGCGAGTTTGGCCGCACGCCAACGGTGGAAATGAGCGGAGGCAAGTCCAAGCTCGGCCGCGATCACAATCACTACGGCTTTAGCGTCTGGATGGCGGGCGGCGGCATCAAGGGCGGCACCATCTATGGCAGCACGGATGAGTTTGGCTTTGCCGCAGAACAAAACCCCACCAGCATCCATGATCTCCACGCCACCATCCTGCATCTCATGGGGCTGAACCATGAAGAGCTGACCTACCGCTACGCTGGGCGTGATTTCCGTCTGACCGATGTCTATGGCGACGTGCTGACACCCATTCTGGCCTGATCAGCGCTTCCGCATCACGCGCAGCTGCTCACGACCTTCGCGACAAGGAAAAGCACTGCTCGGCAGCTGGTCTTCCACGATTTCCCAACGCTGCGCCGGGAAAAGCTCGCTCAGTTCCTCAAGTGAAATGCCAAATGGCGGCCCCGTCTCGCCGGGGTCCATTTCAGGATTGATGAACCAGATGCCGACCAACTCACCGCCGTTTTTCAAAAGCTGATGCACTGCCTTTTCATAATCCAGCCTTAACTCAGGGAGCAAGGCACAGAGACAAGTGTGCTCAAAGATAAAATCAAAGCTGCCCTGCCACTCCGGGGCCGTTTTAAACAGATCTCCCAGCACAAAGCGCGACTGATGCTGAGGATAGGACGCCGAGGCCATGGCGATGGCGGTGGGCGCGAGATCCAGACCCTGTGCATCCAGACCCTGATCGACCAGCATCACCACATCATGCCCCACGCCACAGCCCGGGACGAGAGCGCGGCCTTGTGGCAAATGCGTCTGCACCCAGTCCCGCAGCGGTGGTGAGGCAGTGCCTTTATTCCAGGGTGTTTGGCCTTCGAGGTAGCAGTTTTCCCAATCAGTCATGGCTTCATGCATGGCATGATCCAGCAGAAAGCCAAGCAAGCAAAACGCACTGTTCGCATGTCCATGATTGCAGGACCACAGCTCCCACGCTAAAAAGGCCGGACACCTGTGACTCCTGCCCTCAACGAATCTGACAGCCCTTTTGACCTCGCCCTGCGCCCGGCGAATTTCGATGACTTCCATGGTCAGTCGAAGGTGAAAGAGCAGCTGCTCGTGATGGTGGAAGCAGCCAAGATGCGCGGTGAACCGCTCGATCACGCGCTGCTTTGCGGGCCGCCAGGTCTGGGGAAAACGACACTGGCCAATCTCATCGCCAGCGCCATCGGCTCAAAGCTTCACACGACCAGTGGACCACAAATCGAACGCGCAGGAGACCTCGCGGGCATCCTCACCAATCTTCAGGAGCGCGACATTCTTTTCATCGACGAAATCCACCGCCTGCATCCCAGCATCGAGGAGTATTTGTATCCGGCGATCGAGGACTTCCGGCTGGACATCATCATCGACCAGGGACCCAAAGCGCGCACCATCCGCATCGACCTGCCGCCTTTTACCCTCGTCGGTGCCACAACACGCGCCGGGATGCTCACGGCACCCATGCGCTCACGTTTTGGCATTCCCAATCGGCTGGACTATTACACGGTCGAGGAGATCCAGCACATCTTGATGCGCTCGGCGCG
>CANHTV010000251.1 GCA_947463285.1 Verrucomicrobiaceae bacterium
GCCGGGTGAAACGCTCTGCGTCGTGCCACAAAAGTAACCCGCCACGGCAGAGGCATGACCCGAGGCACCACTCGCGCCGGAATGCGGTGTGATCAGCTTGCCGCTCAGCACTCCCGTGCCGGGAAAAGGCAGTGAGCCAGCCGTGGCCTCAGGCAAATACAGGGGCGGAAGCTCAGGCGATGCCAAAGTCGCCTCCGACATCATCACGGGTATCCCCGAGCCATTCGGCAAAGCCGCGCCAAGCTCGGCCTGGAGCTGCGAAAACCCGGCCAAATCCCGCCAATCGGCCCACATCAAGCGAGTGGTAGCTGACAACAGACTGAGAGCGAACAGAAAGCTTTTCATATTCGCCCCCAGTCTGCGGAAAAGAGGCTGCAAAGCCAAGCTTGGAGTTTGATATCACGAATCACCCAGTTTTGTGATTTCGAGCCCTTGGAGGGATCGAGACCTAGAGTATTGAAAATCCAACACTCCCTTACTCCATCGCTCCGTGCGCGGCATGACAAATCATGATGAAGCGCAGCATCATCAATAATACGGCACCAAGCCACCCTGCCAGATGGGCTTTAGGTCTCCAATAGCGGCATCGATAAGGGTGCTGCCGCGGAGGGTGATGTTGAGGTATTTCTCATTGGTGGATTCACCGATGACGAAGGCTCCGGCGGCTTTGGCAGCGGCGAGGTGCTCAGGGGCGACTTCGAGGAGAAGGCGGCCTGGCGTTTCGCCAAAGAGAAGCTCGGCGACGGTGCAGTCCTTGGCCGCAGGCAGGTTTTCCATCTCGACCTTGATCCCAGCTTTGCCGCTGAAGGCAAACTCGGCCAGGGCGACGGCGAGACCGCCTTCGCTGAGGTCGTGGCAGGAGAGCACAGCACCTTGCTTAATCAGTTCGTGATACTTCTCGTAGCTGGACCAGGCGACGCTGTCGCTCCAGGTCGGGGCTCCGTCGATGCCAGCACCCTTGGTGTATTTGGCAAAGACACTGCCGCGAAGGCCGGGGGTGGTATTGCCGATGACGCAGATCTTGCTGCCCGCTTTGCGCAAGGAAGCTCCGACGACGTGCTTGGCGTCTTCAATGATGCCAAAACCGCTGACAAGCAGGGTGACGGGGATGGAGACAGGGCCGTCTTCGGTGATGAAGTAGTTGTAAAAGCTGTCCTTGCCGGACACGAATGGCGCACCGTAGGCGATGGCGGCTTCGGCCATGCCTTTCGTGCATTCCACGAGGGCTCCGAGCTCCTTCTCCGCGTCGGGATTGCCCATGCAGAAGTTGTCGAGGATGGCGATGCGCTGCGGGTTGGCTCCCATGGCGACGAGCTGACGCACGCACTCATCGACACAGGCGCGGCCCATGGAGTGCGGGTCGTTTTTGCCCCACTCAGGGAGCAAGGCACAAGCGAGAGCAACAAGCTGATTCGAGCCATCGACCTTGATGACGCTGCCATCTTGCGGGGCATCACCCGTCGCACCAGCGAGTGGTTTCAGGACGGTGTTACCCTGCACTTCGTGGTCGTATTCGCGGATGATCGGCTCACGGGAAACGATGGCGAAGTCGGCGAGCAAGGTCTTGAGCACCTGCGTCCAGGATTCAGGACGAACGGCGACCTTTGGAGCGACGGCGGCAGGTTGACGCCAGTGGGCGCGCATTTCACGACGAGGTGCACCGTGGAGTTTATCGACAGGCAAATCGCAGACGATGCTGTCGTAATGGAAGACGCGCAGGCGCTTGTTGCCGTCGGCTTTGGCGAGCACAAAGATCTCGCTCTGCCACTTGTCAGCGATGGCTTGGAGCGCGGGGAGATTGTGCTCCTGGATGGACATGACCATGCGCTCCTGGGACTCGGAGATGAAGACCTGCCAGCTTTCCAGGCCGGGCTCTTTCAGCGGACAATGGTGGAGGTAAACCTCGCCACCGACCTCGCTAAGCATCTCGCCAGCCGCACTGGAGAAACCGCCCGCGCCACAGTCGGTGATAAATTCGATCAAGCCTGCTTCACGAGCCGCGAGCACAAAGTCAGCGACCTTTTTTTCCTCGATAGGATTGCCGATTTGGACGGCGGTCTGGTCTTCTTCGTGGGAGTCGGTGGTGAGTTCAGCGGAGGAGAAGGTGGCACCTTTGAGGCCGTCTTTGCCCGTGCGACCGCCAGCCGCGATGAGGAGTTGGCCGGGCTTCACTTCCTTGGCGATGTCCTTGATCGGGATGATCCCGGCAGTGCCGCAGAAAACGAGGGGATTATAAATAAACGTGTCGTCGAACTGGATCGCGCCATTCACCGTGGGGATGCCCATGCGGTTGCCGTAATCACGCACGCCACGCACCACACCACGCATGATGCCGAGCGGATGGATCACATCTTTGGCCTTCAGATCTTCCTGCTTCGTGTCTGGCGGGCCGAAGCAGAAGACGTCGATGGAAGCCACCGGCTTCGAGCCTTTGCCTGCGCCGAGGATGTCGCGGATCACGCCGCCGAGGCCGGTGTTGGCTCCGGCGTAGGGCTCGATGGCGCTGGGGTGATTGTGCGTTTCGACCTTGAGGCACACGGCCTTGTCGTCATCGAGCTTCACGAAGCCCGCGTTATCAACGAAGGCGCTGAGCACGAAGTCGGGCTTGTCAGCCATGATCTTCTCCGTGGTGGCGCGGATGTAGGTCTTGAAAAGGCTGTCCACCACTTCCTGCTCGCCATTGAGGGTGTGATAGATCTTCGCATTGAAAATGCGGTGCTTGCAGTGCTCTGACCAAGTCTGGGCGATGACCTCCAGTTCGACATCGGTCGGGTCACGACCTTCATCATTGAAGATCTGCTGCACGACCAGCATGTCAGCTTTGGAGAGCGAGAGCTTCATCTTCTTCGAGAGATCGAGAAGCTGGTCAGCAAGGAGTTCGCGGACAGGGATGGTGCGGAAAACGGCTTGGGACATAAGTGGAAACTATCGCTTTGGCGAGGAATCCGCCGCATTCAATCACAGAGGTAGTTCAGAGTGCAAAATGCCTTCTTTTTATTTAATTCTCAGCGGAAGTAACCCGAGACCTTGAGCTTGCGGCTGAAGATCTTGTCTCCTGCCGCGACGAATAACTGGTCATGCCCCTTGCCTGCAAATTCGCAACTTACGACTTTCCCCAGAGGATCTGGCTTGGAGATGATACCCGCCAGACGGCCGGCCTGATCGAAAACCTGCACGCCCAACTCAGTGGTGACAAAAACGCGTCCCGTGGACTCCGTCGTCGCACCATCGCCTGAAGCGACTTCTTTGCCGACAGGCAACCACATGGTCATGTAAGGTGCTCCGCCAATAAGAGTGCCATCGTCTTCGATACGCCAGGCCCAGACGTGCTTGCCGCCATGCTCTGAGGCATAAAGCGTATGTTCATCAGGTGAGATGGTTATGCCGTTGGGTTTCACGATATGGCCCTGATCGGCCACAACGTGCTTTTTGTCTGCGGTGATAAGATGAATGCTCTGAGTCGGCGTCTCCGTGAAGTAAAGATGGCCTTTTTTGCTGACGACGAGATCATTGCATTTCACGTTGGTGAGCAGTACCTCCACCTCACCTTTCATGCTGATGGCAATGATGCGCTGTTCCTTGTTATGGCAGGCATAAAAACGACCATCAGGCCCGATTTGCAGACCGCTGATCCCAGGCAGGTTATCGAGAAACAAGTCTGTTTTACCAGTCTCCGCATCCAGTTTGTAGATGCCCTTACCTGCTTTGACATCGGTGAAGAAAAGATGGCCAACTGCATCCACACAGAGGCCGTCCGTGAAATTGTAGCCAGAGACCGCTTCTTTCCAGGGTTCACCTTCGATGAGGTATTCGTGAAGTGAGGTGTCCTGCGCTGAGGCAGTGGAGAGCAAGGCGGCGGCGAGAAATGCGATGTGTTTCATGATGCAAATAAGGATGAAGTTTTAAGGCTGCTTATTTCGTGGACCAAAGCCAGCGCAGGGTTTCTGGCAGCATGGCGGCACCGTGCTTGCCGTTGTGCGTACCTTCACCGAGTACAAACTTGTAATCATAACCGGCAAATTTCAGAGAGGCTGCCATGTCCTGATTCGCTAGAGGCCAGTTGCCAAACTGATTGTCGAGATCGTTCCTGCCGTCTTGAAGGAAGACTTTGAGAGGCTTTTTGTCCGTCTTGCGGATCAGAGCCGGATAGACATGACCTCCGCGAATGTTGGTGAAAGAACCAATGTGGCTAACGACCTTGCGAAACGCTTCTGGTCGCTCCCAGGCGACGGTGAAGGCGCAAATGCCGCCGCTGCTATTGCCGCAGATCGCACGATCATCGGGATTGCTGCTCAGATTGTAATCTTTGGCGACAGCAGGAAGGATTTCTTCCAGCAGAAAACGCGCATAGAGATCACCCAATGAATCATATTCAAAGCTGCGATTGCTCCGGGCTTTTTCCTTGGGATTTGAGGTCGGAAACAGACCGGGCTGAATAAAGATTCCAATGGTGACGGGCATCTCACCTTTGGCGATGAGATTGTCAAAAACCACGGGCGCACGGAATTGTCCGTCTGGCTTCACAAAGCCCGCTCCATCACAAAACACCATCACCGAAGCTGGCTTGTCTTTGGAATACTGGGCTGGAACGTAAATCCACCAATCACGGGTGGTGCCGGGAAAAAATTTGGATTCTGTCCAAGGTGCCATTTGGGTCACCTTTCCTTGAGGGACCCCCGCCTGGATCTGTGAATCAGGGCCTAGAATGTATTGGTCGTCCTGAGAGGCTGCGCGAAGGGTAGCAGCGAGAAGTAAGAGAGCAGCGGGAATAAATTTCATGCGTGAGGGGCAGAAAGAACGCTGCTCCCTCACACATGTTACAGATCAACTTACTCGGCAGCAGCTTCGTTCTTGGGAGCTTCTGCTTTTGGAGCTTCGTCATGATGATCATCGTCGTGATGGTCTTCATGATCATGCTTGTCTTCACGAGGGTCATGACCTTCTTCGTGATGCTGGATGTCACTGTGATCAGTGACGCCTTTAAGGTGTGTCTTGAACTTACGATGGCGCTGACGCTCAGGCAGAGGGCTGATCTGCATGTTGATGTTACGTCCAGCCATCTTCGGATCTTGGTCCACATGCCCCATGGTCAGGAGGTCTTCCTTAATGCGGGCAGCGAGGGCATGCCCAAGCTCTTGATGCGCCATCTGGCGACCACGGAACTGAAGCTGAATACGCACTTTATGACCTTCGGCAAGGAAGTCTTCAGCGTGGATGATTTTGATCTTGTAGTCGTGAGGATCGATACCAATGCGGAATTTTAGCTCCTTCACTTTGCCACCCTTCTGGTGCTTGTGAGCTTCCTTCTTGTGCTTTTCCTGCATGTACTTGTACTTGCCGTAATCGACAATTTTGCACACCGGAGGATCAGCTGAAGCAGCCACTTCAACGAGGTCGAGCCCGCGTTCCTTGGCCATGCGAAGAGCCACGGAGGTGACGAGAACGCCATACTGCTGATTCGTCACACCATCGACGACACGAACTTTTGGGGCACGGATTCGCTCATTAACGCGTGTTTGGTCAACGTAACGACCATTCTGCGGGCGACGATTTTGACCACCCTGACCTGGACGATTAAAACTGCCACCTGAAGAACTACCACCCGCGCCCGGTGGGCGAAAGCCTCCTGGACTGCCTGCTGGTCGTGGTGCCGAATTGCCTATAGGTGCTCCCGCGGGGCGTGGGCCTGCTGCTGGAGTTGGAGTTCCTGCCGCACGTTGTGGCGGCGGGGTATTACCTTGATTCGGACGGCCAGCAAATTGGCCGCTGCTCAGACTATTGAATGGATTGCTAATGGGGGACCTCCAGGTGGGTTTAGGTTCGAGAGCGAGCCACAATGACTCCCTCGA
>CANHTV010000252.1 GCA_947463285.1 Verrucomicrobiaceae bacterium
AGCGAGGCTAGGGAATTACGGGAGCGGGAGCAAGGTTTAACATCCAATTCACAAAGGCCAGAAAATGGGCACCAGGATGATGATGACGATCAGAGACAGCAGGGTGAGGCCACCGCCGACCTTGATGAAGTCGCTAAAGCGGTATTTACCCGGACCATAGACGAGGATGCAGCTCGGCTCGAATGGCGTGAGCAGGGAGATGCTGGCGCTGAGTGTCACGGCGATGGCAAAGGCACGCAGGCTAGAGCCCATGCTTTCCGCAGCCTTCATGGCCACCGGCAGCACAACCAAAGCGGCGGCGGCATTCGACATGGGCTGGGTGAGCAAGACGGTCAGCACACTGAAGCCAGCCATGACCGCGACCGCCCCATAAGACTGAAGCCAGCCTGTGATTGCCTGCGCCAGCATTTGATCTGCCCCGGAATTCGCCATAGCAGAGCCAAAGGCGGTCATGCCACTGATGAGGATGAGCAGCCGCCAATCCACATTTTCATAAGCCGTGTCCAGCGTGATACAGCGCGTGGCCAAGGCGATGAGAGCCACCATTAAAAAGGCGATGGAGGTGGGAATGTACCCGAGGCTGCTGGCTAGAATCGCCAAAGCAAAGACGATGAGCACGGCGATTCCACGCTTCTGGGTGTTGTGCGCGACGCTGTGTGCATTGATGACGACCATCTCGGAGTTTTCCTCAAACACCCGGATGCGGTCATAGGAGCCCTGCAAAAGCAGCATATCCCCGGCTTCCAGGGGCACGTCAGCCATGTGCTCACTGAGGGTGCGGTCACCACGCAGCAAAGCCAGAACGGACAGGCCGGAGCGGCGGCGAAAGTTGCTACTCCTGAGGCTCTGCCCCACCAAACTGGAGCGCGGTGTGAGCACGACCTCGGCGATGCTGGCATCCCTCATGTCCACACCGGAGCTGCGTAGGTCCATATCCTCAAGGATGTCGATGCCTTCGATCTTTTTGACACGGATTAAATTCTGTACCTTGCCAGCCACCAGCACCACATCACCCAGCTCCAGACGCTCGTGCGGCTTCACCTCCACATCCTGGCCCGCGCGGCGGATTTTCACCACTTGGAACTCCATCACTGAAAAGTCCGAGGCAAAAATCTCCTGCCCGATGAGCGGCGAGCCCGCCAGAATCACCACCTCGCTCAAGTATTCACGAATCGTGCTCGCCTCGGTAGGTCCGTCATTTTTGTCACGCTCCGGCACCCAGCGCATACCGATAACGATCATGTAAAACAAGCTGACTCCAAAGATGACGATCCCAACAGGCGTGAGCTCAAACATCGCAATCGGGTCCAAGCCCATCTTGGTGATCGCACCACTCACGGCCACGTTCGTGCTCGTGCCAATCAAGGTGCAAGTGCCGCCGAGAATGGCTGAAAAGGCCAGTGGCATGAGCAAGCGCGAAGGCGCGATTTTAAGGCGACGGGCCAAAGCAATCACGGGGCCGAGAAACATGGCCGTGACCGTGGTGTTATTCATGAAGGCAGAGATCGCCCCCACGGAGGTCATCATGCCAGCCACCACACGGATCGGTTTACCACCCGACGTCCTCGCCAGCAGATGCCCCAGACTGTCCAGCACCCCCGTGTCACGCAAAGCCGCGCCGATGACGAAGATGGAGCCCAGCATGATGATGATCTCATTGCCAAACCCTTCAAAGGCCTCTTTGACCGAGATGATGCCCGTCATCACCAACAGACACAGCATCCCCAGCGTCACCAGATCCACCGAGATTTTCTCAGTGGCAAAAAGGGTGATGGCAGCGATGAGCAGGCCGATGACGATGTAGGCATCCATGAGCAAAAACAGAACAGGCGCGTTGATGATGGGCAGGATGTGCCAGATGACGAATGAAAAGAATGTCTCAAGTCTGTCAGACCCGACACTGGCGCTGCGTTCATAGTGCCCCTTATGAAACCCAGCCTTCTATTCACTGCTCTCATCCTCAGTTTCTCATCCCAAGTTCAGGCCGAAGACGCCTTCGTTTCTCTTTTCGACGGCAAATCCCTCACTGGCTGGGAACAGCACAGCGGCACCGCTGAGTACCGCATTGAAAACGGCACCATCATTGGCAAAACCGTGCCAAACACGGGTAACTCCTTCCTCTGCACCGCCCGCAAATACGCGAACTTCATCCTCGAAGTCGAATTCAAGGTCGATCCGTCCATGAACTCTGGCATCCAGTTCCGCAGCAATTACTACACGCAGGAAACCGAAGTGGAGATCGCCGGTAAGAAGAAAAAATTCCCGGCTGACCGGGTGCATGGTTATCAGTTCGAGATTGATCCCTCCCCACGCGCCTACACCGGCGGCGTCTATGATGAAGGCCGTCGCGGCTGGCTTTTCGATCTGAAAAACAACGAAGCCGCCCGCAAAGCCTTCAAGCAGGGTGACTGGAACACCGCCCGCATCGAATGCCGCGGCGACAGCATCAAGACCTTCATCAACGGCGTCCCAGCAGCTGACTTCAAAGACGACCTCACCGCAGAAGGCGTCATCGCCCTACAAGTTCATGGCGTTGGCAAAAAGACCGAAGCCATCGGCAAAGAAGTGATGTGGAAAAACATCCGCATTCAGGAACTGAAGTAAACCTCAGCGCACGATCACCCTGGACCCCGGGCGCACCAGTGACGGCAGCCGGATCGCATCCCAGTTCGCGAACCGCACGCAGCCTGCACTGCGACTGCGCCCGATGGTCTTTGGCATGGCCGTACCATGAAGCCCGATGCCGCTTTTACTGATACCACACCAAATGATGCCGATCGGACTGTTCGGCCCCGGCGGCAATTGAAAGGCCTCTTTTCCACGCACGCCTTCCTCAAGGAACTGCTTGTCATAGCGGAAGGTCGGGGTCGTCATCATCGTCTCCACCTTCCAGCTGCCCACAGGGATGAACTCGGGCTTCCCCGGTGTGATGGGAAATGCCGCCAACAGCTTCTCACCCGGTGCATAGACGACCGCAATGCGATCCGTTGTATCTACGACGATCGTGTTTTCCCCCAAAGCTGCATCTGCTTTAAAGCAGGCCATCGCCTTCACATCCTCGATACGGAAGGAGGCGATGTTTGGCACAGCTACGACATCACCCACCTTTAGTGCCGCGAGGTTTTTACCCTGATTGATCAGCGTCAAAAAGCTCTCATCCGTATGGAAGCGCTCCGAAACGAGCTCCAACAGGCTGCGATAAAACATATAAGGAAACTTCACCTGCTCCTCTGGTTTTTCCGGCAGCTTGGCATTCACAAACTTCGCCAGTTCAGGCTTGATTTTATAGGCAGCAAAAATCACCGGCACCTCTTTCGCCGCCGCTGCCATCACAGGCCCCCAGCTATACAGATCCTTGTTACCATGGGCAAAGTTGTAGTTCACGATGGCCTTGTCCGTAAACTCACCGATAGCACCATCGAGTTTTCCAGGACCGAACAGATGCTTGTCCAAAAAAATCTGGACCCGCAGGATCTCATTCCGATCCGTCGGCACATCCTGCTGATTATCAGGAACTTGTGCCCATGCAGCGGAGACAACCCCGAGGCAAAGCAGCAGGATAAAATGAAAAGAAGAAATCACGACCGCATCCTAGGCTGAGATTCCGATGTGGCAAGGTCATGCCCGAATCAGCAACCAAGTCCATGACCGCGAATTGACAGAACGTCAGAATTAGAAACCACGGCAACATAAAAAACATCCGGCTGTTTTATTTTGTTCTCGCCCTTTTTTGCCTGTTTAACATCCCAGGCTGCACTCCTTTTGTGATCGCTGCTGGCATGATGTTTTCGGATTAAAATCTAAATCATCAGCAGGGCATGATGGATAAACAACTGGGCACCTCCGCTCATGATCGTGCGAGTGCTCCCGACTACATGGGCTAGCGCTAAAAACCCGTCCGCAGAAACTCTGCCGACGGGTTTTAATGAATGGCTAAAGAGGTCGGATCAAGAGACAGCGTCCAAACCAAAAGCCGTGTGAACAGCTTTCGCAGCAGCCTCGATGTCGGACTCCTGCACAATGACGGCGGTCTTGATTTCGCTGGTGGAGATCATGAGAATGTTCACGCTAACGTCGGCCAGAGCCTTGAACATTTTGGCAGCGACACCGCTGTGACTGCGCATGCCGATACCGACGACGCTGAGCTTGGCAATGCCCGACTCGGTACGCAGAGTCACCTTGTCACCCAGGCTTGGCAAAATGGCGCGGAGCGCGGCTTCAGCCTTCGGTAGATCCGCGCCACTGAGCGTGAAGGAGATGTCGGTTTCACCGTCGAAGCTGACGTTTTGCACGATCATATCAACGATGACATTGGCACTGGCGATAGCACCAAAGATCGTGGACGAGATACCAGGACGATCAGGCACGTCGTCAATGGTGATTTTGGCCTGATTACGCTCAAGGCTGACGCCACGAACGACGACGGATTCCATGCCGGGTGTTTCTTCTTTCACGAGTGTTCCAGGGTTATTGTTCAGGCTGCTGCGGACTTCAAAACGGACGCCAAATTTTTTGGCAAATTCGACACTGCGGCTCTGCATGACTTTGCTGCCGCTGCTGGCCATCTCCAGCATTTCATCATAGCTGATCTCCTGGATCTTGGTGGCGCTTTTCACCACGCGCGGATCGCAAGTATAGACACCATCGACATCAGTGTAGATCTGGCAGAGATCGGCCTTGATCGCCGCAGCCATGGCGATGGCAGTCAGATCGCTGCCTCCACGACCAAGTGTGGTGATTTCGCCACTGGCAGTTTCACCTTGAAAGCCTGCCAGCATGATGATGTTTCCTTCATCCAGCATCTTGTGTACCGCATCAGGTGTGATGTTCACGATGCGCGCCTTGGTATGCACTCGGTCCGTGGAGATGCCCGCCTGGGCACCCGTCAGGGAGACGGCCTTGCCACCGAGGGCATTGATAGCCATGGCGGTGAGGGCAATGGTGGTCTGCTCACCCGTGGATAGCAGCACATCCATTTCACGCTCACTGGGTTCCTGCTCGGGAGAGACTTCTTTGGCAAGCTTGATCAGCCCGTCGGTCACGCCGGACATGGCGGAGACGACAGCGACGACTTGATTTCCTGCGCGCTGAGTTTCCAGAATACGACGTGCGCAGTTGCGAATGCGCTCTGGGTTGCCGACGGACGTGCCGCCATACTTCTGGACGATGAGGGCCATGAGGGAGAGGGGAAAAGGGCCGCGAAAATGGCACGCCAAGCCGTGGGCGCAATGGGAAATCTACGCTGCTTGCATCGGAGGTCGCTGTGTTTCCGCTCTTGAGCTTGCTCGTATGAGCAGGAAGCGCCAAGAATGGTCTAAGCCCGCGCCATGAAATTTCACGCTCTCTGCCTTAGCTTTGCCTTCTTGCTCTCCGCTCCTGCGGCCGAACCTCCTGGTCAATGGAAAGCTGCCGACAAGGAAGGACGCCCATGGAAGCATCCAGGCACTGGCCTTAACTTCCCATCCGTTCTGAGTAATTACCGGCTGGCTGGAGAGTTCGCCTACGAGGCCGGCGGTAGTTTTATCCGCTATGAAAATCTCGATGAACGGGCTCGGGCAGACATCTTCTTTTTCCCAACCGGGCCAAACATCTCCACGCTCGAAGAAAAACAGCGTCTGATTTTACAAGAGATGGACAATGTCAGCAAAGATCTCGAAGCCATGGTCAAACAAGGCCGCTACAAAAACCTCGCATTCGGTCCACTCGGAGCAGGTTCGCTGGAACTTTGGAGGCGTGAGCCCCTTCCGATGGCAGCCCGCAGCATCACAGCGACTCGTATCGGCAAAAACGACGAAGGCGTTGTTGAAGCCATGCTGCACCAGTGGGTGGGC
>CANHTV010000253.1 GCA_947463285.1 Verrucomicrobiaceae bacterium
GTTCATGCTCCAGCAGGCCCGCTATCTCGCCGAACGTGCCAAAACGCCTGAGCGAGCCTTTCAGCTTTGTTTCCAGCGTGATGCCACCCAGGAAGAAATCACTGCGGCCACATCACTGGATCTCTTTTCTCTCTGCCGCATGCTGATGAACTCCAACGAGTTTATCTATGTGGACTGATTCTCATCCATCTCAGCAGCAAACATGGCCGCCTTCTCTTTGGACTCTTTCTCGACGAGAAGAAGTGAATGAGTCATAAAGATAACTTCTCGTTTCGTTTATCACCCTCGCACTTTTCACACTCATGAAACACCCCCTCACCTTCGCTCTCTTTGCCTTGGCTTTCTCCCTCCATGCTGACCCTGTGCCGCTTTTTGACGGCAACACCTTCACTGGCTGGGAGGGCGACACCGGCAGCGTCTGGCGGATCGAGGACGGAGCGCTCGTTGCAGGCTCGCTGGAGAAAAAGCAGGAGAAGAACAACTTCCTCGCCACGACGAAGAAGTATGGCGACTTCGAACTCACACTGAAATGGAAGCTCGAAGGCACGCAAGGCTTCGTGAACGGCGGCGTGCAGTTCCGCACCGTGCGCATCCCGAATCACCATGAGGTCTCCGGCTATCAGGCCGACCTCGGCAAAGGCTACGATGGTGCTTTGTATGACGAAAGCCGCCGCAAAAAGATGATGGCCCAGCCCACACCCGAAGTGCTCGCTAAAGCGCAGAAACCCCTCGGCGAGTGGAATGACTACCGCATCCGTGCCGAGGGCAAACGCATCCAAATCTGGCTCAACGGCGTGCTGACGGTCGATTACACCGAAAACGAACCGAACATCGACCTCACCGGTATCATCGCCGTCCAAATCCACGGCGGCGCCACCTCGATCGTCCGCTACAAGGACCTCATGATCGAGGAGCTGCCCGCCAAGAAGTAATCTAATCTGCTCATGCGCCTCTTTTTTTTCCTCGCCCTCACGGCTGCAGTTCACGCCCAGCCCTTTGAACTCAAGCCGAACGACGTCATCGCCCTCACCGGCGGCTCGAACATCGAGCGCACGCGATTCAACGGCTACCTGCAAACCAGCCTCATCGCCTCCAAGCCGGAACTGAAGATCAAAGTGCGCAATTTCGGCTGGGAAGGTGACACCGTCTTCGAGCAATGGCGCGACGGCGGCCTCACCGAAAATCTCGATCCCAAACGCGCCGCCGCTGAGAAGCGCATCCAGGCCGAAACCGGCACCGATAGCTGGCGCCAGCAACGCGACTGGCGTCAGCAGCTCAACGAAGTCGGCGCGACGGTGGTGATCGCGCAGTTTGGCCAGATGGAGTCGCTGAATGGTGTCGAGAAGCTGCCGCAGTTCATCAAGGCGTATGAGAAACTCATCGCCGAGTTCGCGGATGAGGGGCGGCGGATGGTGCTGGTGACACCAGTGCCGTTTGAAGGTGGTCCCAATGGAGAGAACCCCAACTTGAAATTGGCGGCCTACTCAACAGCGATCAAGGCATTGGCGAAACGTTTGGGGATCCACTGCATCGACCTGTCACCATGGATAATTGCTACGATGCCTCAAAGGATGGAGAACGGCTATCAACTCAACGATGCGGGGCACCACATGGCCGCGCACAGCATAGCTGAAGGTGTTGGAATGAAGCCCGTCACCAACGAAGCCGTCCGCGCCCAAGTCCTCGAATTCGAACGCCTGTGGTTCGACTACTGGCGGCCGATGAACTGGGCTTTCCTCACCGGAGATCGCACGAACGTGCCTTACTCGAAGGACTGGAAGGACTCAACGAAGCGCATCTTCCCCCAAGAGATGGAGGATTTTCGTCCGTTGCTCGATCAGGCCGAAAAAAACATCTGGGCGGCCATCGAAGGCAAACCGGTGACACCCATCGGCGTGCGTTCATCGATCCCCGTCGAGCCGCCGACAGCGAAACCGCAGTCGCCGGAGGAGGAGTTGGCGTCTTTTCAGATCATGGACGGCTTTGCGGTGAATCTGTTCGCCAGCGAGGCCGATGGCATCATCAAACCGATCCAAATGCGCTGGGATGAGCGCGGTCGCCTTTGGGTAGCCTGCGCAGTGAGTTATCCGCAGATCAAACCGGGCGAGAAGGCCAACGACTACGTGCTCGTGTGCGAGGACACGGATGGCGATGGCAAAGCGGACAAGTTTCACAAGTTCGTCGAGGGCCTGTTCATGCCCGCAGGCCTCGAACTCGGCGATGGCGGCCTGTATGTCGCTCAAGGCACTGAATTGCTGCACTTCAAGGACACCGATGGCGATGACAAGGCGGACACGAAGCGCATCGTGCTCGGCGGCTTCGGCACCGCCGACTCGCATCAGATGATCAACTGCATCAACTGGGGCTTCGGCGGCGAGCTGTGGTTCACGCAGGGGCATCACATCTACTCGCGCGTGGAGACGCCGTATGGCGTGGAGACGCTGAATCGCGCGGGCGTGTGGCGCTACCGGCCGCGCACGGGGCATCTCGATCCCTTTTTCCAATGGTCCTCCGCCGGGGCGAACTGCTGGGGCGTCACCACCACCGAATACGGCCAGGCGTTTCACAAAAGCGGTGCCAATATCGGTAGTTGGTTCACCACGCCGGGCATGGTGCGCTCAGATCTCGCGGTGAATGCCCAAGCGATGAACCTCTGCCTCGCGCCGATCAAGCAGGTGGGCCAGGAGTTCCTGCACAGCAGCATGTTCCCGAAGGAGATGCAGGGCCGCATCGTCATCGGCGGCTACTACGCGAACCTGCTCGAATGGCACGAGCTGAAGTTCGAGAACGGCCTGTTCAGCACCACGCGTTTGCCGAACATTATCGAGACCAAGAACAATGTCTTCCGTCCCGTCGAAGTGCGCATGGGCCCGGACGGCGGCATCTACGTCGCTGATTGGTATAACCCGATCATCGGTCACTATCAGGCCAGCTACCGCCACCCCGACCGCGACAAAGAACACGGCCGCATCTGGCGCGTGACGTGGAAAGCCGGTCATAAAGTCAATCCAGTCAATCTCGTCAAACAGAGCGCCGAAGCCCTCCTCGAACACCTCGACTCCAAGGAACGCTGGGCCTGGTATCAGGCCAAACGCCTGCTCATCGAGCGTGACACGAAGGAAGTGCTCGCGGCACTCGAAACGTGGACTCCGAAGCAGAATGATTATCGAAAGCTGCAAGCTCTCTCGCTTTACGAGGCGCATGAAACACCGCGCCCGGAGCTGCTACAAGCGCTGCTGAGATCACCAGATGCCCGCATCCGCGCCTACGCCACCCGCGTGATTGGCACCTGGGCACGCGATGGTCGCCTGCCAGATGCTTTGAAGCTTCTTGAAGCCCAAATCGCTGACGAAGACGCTCTCGTGCGACTCGAAGCCATCGTGGCCGCGAGCTACATCGCCGATGCACGCTCGGCCACCATCGCCGCACGAGCACTCGACAAAGAATTCAACGGCTACCACCTCCACGCCCTCACGAAGACGCTGCATGTGCTGAACCCGCTGTGGTCGGCCAAACCGGCCTTCGAGAAGGATGAGCACCTCATCTTTGCGCTGCAAAACGGCTGGGTGGAGAACAACCCAAACGACCTCAAAAACCTCAGCGGTGCCGCGATCGGCTACACGCCGAACGCGAACGCCAAGGCCGCCGCGATCATGCGCGAGCAGATCGCGAAGCATGAAGGCGATCCCGAACGCCAGACGAAGTGGCTCAAAGCGCTCGCCGGGGCCGCGAGCGGCGAGGATGTAGCCTTCATCTTCGAGCGTGCGGGTCAAAACGCTGCCGTCTTGGCTGCGTTGAAGGCCGCGAAGCCCGAGAACGCCGAAAAGCTGCTCGCACCGTTGTTTGAATCCCAAAATGCCGCAGTGCGTGCGCAAGGCATCCGACTCGCCGGAGCGTGGAAAGTCGGCGCATTCACCGAAAGCATCCGAAAGCTCGCGTTGGAGCAAAAACAGCCGCAGGCGCTCGATGCGCTCATCAGCTTGAAACCCGATGAAGTGGCCGCCTTGGCCCTGAAAGACACCGCGATGCTCTCCGCGCTCGTTTCGCGTGCCGAGGGCCATGCGGCGCTGATGCGTGCTTTGCAGAAGAAGGACGCGCTGGATGCTGCGCAGGCCAAAAAGGTGCTCACCACACTCAACAGCCTCGGCAAGAACGACGCGAAGCTCTCGCCGCTGCTCATGAGGCTCGCGGGTATCAATTCAGCGCTACCGACCTACACGAAAGAATACATCGCCAACATCGTGAAAGGCGCGAACACCTTCGGCAACGCCGCCGAGGGCAAAAAGATCTATGAAGCCGCTGGCTGCATCGCCTGTCACATCCCTGGTGCGCCGCAGAGCAAGATCGGCCCCGATTTGAGCGCCATCGCTCGCGGTCTGCCCATCGACATGATCGTCACCGAGGTCGTGTGGCCTGCGCTGAATGTGAAGGAGAACTTCGAAGCCGCCACCGTCACAATGAAAGACGGCACCGTCATCACCGGCTTCAAGCAAACCGAGACCGCCGACGCCATCGGCATCCGCGACATGGCTGGTATCGTGAAATCCATCCCGAAGAGCGACACCGCCAAGATCCAAACCGGCGGCACCGTCATGCCTGACGGCCTCGTGGCCACGCTTAACGAGCAGCAGCTCGCTCACCTCATCAAATACCTCAGCGAGTTGGGGAAATAGCAATTCCACCCACCATGAATGCTGCCGCCGCCGATACCACTAACCAGAGATTCTTTTCACGTCGTGATTTCCTCCAGCAAACGGCTGGGGGATTTGGCAGCCTAGCGCTTGCCTCCATGCTGCACGGCGAGGCCGAGGCAGCGACAAATCCGCTCTCATCGAAACTGGGGCATCATCCCTCGAAGGCACAGGCCGTTATTCAGATCTTCTGTCCAGGCGGCTTGAGTCATGTGGACACCTGGGACTACAAACCCGAACTGGCCAGACGTCAGGGCAAGCCCTTTGACCCTGACGGCAAGCTAACTTTCTTTGCATCAAAGCCCGGAAATTGTCAGCAGAGTTGGTGGCCATTTCGGCAGCATGGTTCGTGTGGCCGCTGGATGAGCGACCTCTTTCCAAAGCTTGCGTATTGCGTCGATGACATGGCCTTCATCCACTCGATGCAGAGCAAATCAGCCCTGCATGGCCCGGCGATGTTCATGGCCAACAGCGGCTTTATTCTGCCTGGCTTTCCGAGCATGGGCGCATGGGTTACTTACGGGCTTGGCAGCCCCAGTGAAGACCTGCCTGCTTTTGTCGTGCTTCCCGATCCACGCGGATTACCTCCCGGCGGAGTACTAAACTGGGGCTCAGGTTTTTTGCCAGCTATTCATCAAGGCACCGTGCTTCAGACTGACGCGGAAAAACCACCCATTGCTGATCTTTTTCCGCCCAAAGGTTACATCCATACCTCTGAGCAAAAGAGCCGTGATTTCCTACAGGCCCTGAATCGTAGACATGCTTCGCAACGGCCCGAAAACACAGAGTTGGAGGCACGTATCGCCGCCTATGAACTGGCTGCCCGACTGCAACTCAGCGCTCCAGAAGCGACGGGCATTCGAGGAGAATCAGCCCTCACTCAAAGGCTGTATCAGCTCGAGGATGAAGACATCGGACCATTTGGTCGGCAATGCCTCCTCGCGCGGCGTTTGGTCGAACGCGGCGTTCGTTTTGTGCAGATCTTCTGCGGCGCAGAAAACACCACCGCCAAGAAGATCCGGCCCAACTGGGACAGCCATGAGGACTTGGTGCGTGATCATGGCTACTGGGGCCGTGTGCTTGACAGTGGCGCGGCGGCCTTGCTGACGGATCTGAAGTCA
>CANHTV010000254.1 GCA_947463285.1 Verrucomicrobiaceae bacterium
TCACCCAGGCGCACAGATCGGCAGTCACTTTTTCATCGATCACGGCACAGGTGTCGTCATCGGTGAAACCTGTGAGATCGGCTCGCATGTGAAGCTGTATCAAGGCGTCGGACTAGTGGCGAAATCACTCGCCGCCGGCCAGGGGTTGGCGGGTAAAAAACGCCACCCGACCTTGGAGGATCACGTCACCATTTATGCAGGCGCTACCATCGTCGGCGGCGATACCGTCATTGGAGCCCGCAGTGTCATTGGGGCCAATGTTTTCCTCATGGAAAGCGTCTCTGAAGACATGGTGTATGCCCTGGGAGACCAGGAGCATCGCATCCGGGACCGCAAACAAACACCGCTGAAAAAGTCCGCCAACACGGGAGAGGCGTGAGTCATGAATTTGGCGCGGAAAATCTCCCAGCTCTTCTTCGACTTTCAGGAGCCCCCAACGTGGAAGCCTGCGGATGGGCCGATCTTTGACCCCACCCTGCCAAAAGAAAAAAAGCCCAAGTCCGCCAAAAGCGCCAAAGAACTGGAGCCTGATGAGGCACTCACGCAAACCTGTCGTGAGCTTTTGCTCCAGATCGGCCTGTCGGGGATGGCGAAAGTGGTGCAGGTGAATTGGAATCCGCGTCTGCGCAGCACCGCAGGCTACGCGTCGTATCCTGCCTGGCGCATTGAGTTGAACCCACGACTCCGCGAATTTGACGGCCAGGTGCAGCGCACGCTGCGGCATGAGCTCGCACACCTCGTCGCCTATCACCGCGTCGGACGTCGGAAGATTGAGCCCCATGGTGTCGAGTGGCGGCAGGCCTGTGCGGACCTAGGCATCCCTGATGAATCTGTGCGCCATACGCTGCCACTACCACGGCGCGAGGTGAAGCGCCGCTACACCTACGCCTGTGCTTACTGCGAAACGAAAATCCAGCGCGTGCGTAAATTCCGCCGACTCAGTGCCTGCATCGAGTGCTGCAACAAACACAACGGCGGTAAATATGATCATCGCTTCCGCTTCGTTCTCGTCGAAAAGCCCGAGCCGTGATCATGCAGAAGATTCGCCGTAGAATCCTTCAACTCTCCTCTGCATCACAAATCGTGAATCCATATTGCTGGAGCGTTGGAAATACAGCCCTCCATCACTCCAAGACTCCATCACTCCGACTGCGAGAGATCACAAATCTTGGTGACTCGTGGTAAACATGGCCAGGGCGGGGTGAATGAGCGGCAAGACAGGAGGCAGGCTGACGTTAGAGCCTACCGCCTTTACCATGAAGTTCGTCCTCACTTTGCTCCTCTCCTTGTCCACGCTGCTGGCAGCCGCAGACAAGCCAAACATCCTCTGGCTCACCAGTGAAGATCATGGCCCGGAAATGGGATGCTATGGCGACCAAGTAGCCCGCACACCAAATGTGGACGGACTGGCTGCCAAAGGCATGATTTTCAAAAAAGCCTGGTCCGTGGCCCCGGTCTGCGCCCCTGCTCGCACGACGATCATCTCCGGCATGTATCCCTCCAGCACCGGCGGCCTGCACATGCGCTCCATGGTGTCGATGCCTGCTGGCACGAAGATGTACCCGCAGTTTCTCCGTGAGGCTGGCTACTACTGCACCAACAACAGCAAAACCGACTACAACGTCCGTGAGCCGGGTCAGGTCTGGGATGAATCTTCCGGTCAGGCCCACTGGCGCAAGCGTCCAGTTGGCCAGCCCTTCTTCGCCATCTTTAACTCCACCAAAAGCCACGAGAGTCAGATCCGCACACGACCTCACCAACAGATCACCAAGCCGGAAGACATCCGCGTCCGAGCCTATCATCCAGACACACCCGAAGTGCGCGAAGACTGGGCACAGTATTATGACAAAGTCAGCGAGTCTGACGCCGCTGCGGGCAGGCATCTCAAAGACCTGGCCGAAGCAGGGCTCGCAGAAAACACCATCGTCTTTTATTATGGCGACCACGGCAGCGGGATGCCCCGCAGCAAGCGCTGGCCCTGCAACTCCGGCCTGCATGTGCCCATGGTGGTCTATTTCCCCGCCAAATGGCAGCACCTGGCCCCAAAAGAATACACCGCAGGTGGCAAGTCAGACCGCATGGTCAGCTTTGTCGATCTAGCGCCCACACTGCTGAGCATCATCGGCATCAAGCCACCAGAATGGATGCAGGGGCACGCCTTCGCCGGCCCTCACCAGACAGAGTCGCAGCCCTTTCTCTACGGTGAACGCGGTCGCATGGATGAGCGCATGGATCTCGTCCGCAGCGTCACTGACGGGCGCTATGTCTATCTTCGGAACTACTACCCTCATGTCTCCCAGGCTCAGAAAGTGGCCTACCAGTTTGAGACTCCCACCACCCGTGTTTGGAACCAGCTTTTTAAAGACGGCAAAACCAATGCCGCACAGTCCATCTTCTGGCGTGAGCCTAAAGATCCTGAGGAGCTTTACGACCTGCAAAGTGATCCCGATGAAGTCCACAATCTGGCACAGTCTGCCGCGCACAAAACCATTCTCGACCAGATGCGAACGGCCCAGCGTACCCACCTCGCTGCCGTGCGCGATGTATGCTTTCTCCCAGAGCGTGAAATCCATAGCCGCTCCACCGACAGCACGCCTTATGACATCGCCCGAGATGACTCAAAATACCCTTTTGAAAAAATCCTGGCCGCCGCCGAACTAGCCTCCGGCCTCGACTCCACAGCGACGCCTGCTCTCATCAAACTCATGGCAGACCAGGACAGTGCCGTGCGTTTTTGGTCGGCTCTAGGCCTGCTGATGAGGGGTGAAGACGGCTCACGCCAAGGCGCAGCTGTTTTAGAAAAAGCGCTCAGCGACGACTCTATCAACGTCCGCATCGCCGCCGCGCAAGCACTCGGCCAGTATGGCGATGCGGCCTCTCTGCCGAAAGCGCTCGCGACGTTGGAGTCACTTGCTGCACCGGAGACCAACGGCGTGCTCACCTCCATGGCCGCCCTGGCTGCGATTGAAGCCCTCGGCTCCAAAGCCGCAAGCCTTCATGCCAAAATCGCTGCCATGAAACCTGAAGGTCAGTCTCCTGATGGACGCTACAACAGCTACGTGCCACGCCTGATGGAAAACATCGTCCCGAGCACGAAGACCAAAGCAGGGAAAGGCAAAGGCAAGAAGAAGGCTAAGCCTGCCCCCTAAGGCCATGTTGACCCACAGCGGGCGTGATGCGATGGAGCGCGAACCTTTGAGCTACGCGCCTCTCGTCCTTCATGAATCCAACTGCCACTCCCTGCCCTACCTCTGGTGAAACCGTGCGCGTGCTGCATGTGCTGGATTCCCTGGCGCCGGGAGGCCTGGAAAACGGGGTGGTCAATGTCGCCAAACGTCTTCATGGCCAGGGCTTTGACATCCACGCCGCCTGCCTGCGCTTTCGTGGTGATTTCGCCGAGCGGATGCCAGATCCAGACAAAGTCGTCGTGATGGGCAAGACGAGCGGATTTTCACTGCAAGCCGTGAAGCGTCTGCGCCAGCACATGGATGCGACCCGCGCACAGCTGCTGCATAGCCACAATCTGGGCACCCTCATCTATGCCGCACTGGCCACACTCGGCGGCCGCATTTTACCCATCGTGCATGGCGAGCACGGTCAGGTGCAGCGCCAGGACCTGACGCTCAAGCGCCGCTGGCAAAGGCGGCTGCTCTTTGCCATCTGTCGGCATGTCCATGTCGTCTCAGCCAGTGTGAAGGACAATCTGCGTGATCTCGGACTCGATCCGCACGGGCGCATCGTCGTGACGCCGAACGGTGTGGACAGTCAGCGGTTTTCCCCACCTGCCTCCACCACCGAGGCACGGCAGGCACTGGGCTTTAAAACCGACGATCAAGTCATCGGTATTGTCGGGAGATTGGTGGCTCTGAAACGCCATGAGATGCTGTTTGCGGCGTTTCAGCAGCTCGCGTTAGACTTTCCGCGCCTGCACCTGCTCGTCGTCGGCGATGGCGGTGCCGAGCGTGACCACCTCATCCAGACCATGCAGACTCACCCGCTGGCAGCGCGCATCCGCTGGGCCGGACATCAGGATGATCTGCCGAAATATTATCAGGCGATGGATTTACTGGCCGCGCCATCAGAGATCGAAGGCTTATCCAACGCCGTGCTGGAGGCAATGGCCTGCGCGGTGCCCGTCTTGGCACATTCCGCCTGCGGTAATGCCGAAGTCATCAGCCACGGAGAAAACGGTTACTTGTCGCAGATCGACACCGCCAATGATCTTGCCACCTGCCTGCGCCAAGTTCTGAATGATCCTGCCGCACTCAAAACTCACGGCCTGGCCGCCCGTGAAACCGTGCTCAAGCGCTACTCCATGGAGGCCATGGCCGAATGCTACCGTGAGCTGTATCGCAGCACGATTTAATCCATCGGGTGGCAGGCATTTTGATTGAAGCCCCCGAGGGTTTCGCAAGAGTGGGTGGGCGCTTGCCGTTAGTCAGGCCTCCGTTTATCCAATATCCAATGATCCGCACGACCTTCACCCTTCTTGGAGGCTCGCTCCTCACTCTGAGCAGCCTTTCCGCCCAATCCACTGCTCCGACCGAATGGGGTAAATTCCGTGGCCCAAATAACGATGGCACGGTCGCAGCTCCCCAGGTGAGCAATTGGAAAAGCACCAAAATCAAAACGCTCTGGAAGACCGACACGCCAGCTGGCTTCAGCTCCTTTGCTGTCGCTGGTGCCAAGGCTTACACCATCATCACTGGAGAGACCGATGGCAACACGGGTGAAGTGCTCGTCTGCCTGGATGTCAAAAACGGCAAGGAAGTCTGGTCCAAGCCACTGACTGTCATTGGCAAATACGATGGTGGTGGTGATGCTGGAGCCAATGACAACAAAGGCGGCGACGGTCCCCGCTCCACGCCTGTCGTCGATGGCGATAAAGTGTATGCCATTGATGCTAACCTCGGTGTCTTTTGCTTTGATGCAGCCACGGGCAAACCCGTCTGGAACCGTGACGTGATGAAGGAGAATGCAGGCGTTCAGATCAAGTGGCAGAACGCTGCCTCTCCTGTCATCGACGGTGACGTGCTGATGATGTGTGGTGGTGGTGCTGGTCAAGGCCTGCTCGGTCTCGACAAAAACAGCGGCAAAGTCCTTTGGAAAGGTGAGGATGATAAGATGACCCACGCAACCCCGGTGCTCGCTGACATCCATGGCGTGCATCAGTGCATCTTCTTTACCCAGACTGGTCTCGTAGCCGTGACACCTGCGGATGGCAAAGTCCTGTGGCGCGCTGCATTCCCCTTCAAGGTATCCACCGCGGCCAGCCCGGTGGTTTATGAAGACATCGTCTATTGCTCCGCCGGTTACGGAGTCGGCGCAGGTGCCTTCAAAATCAGCAAGAGCGGCAGCGGACTCAGCGCTGAAGCCATCTGGCGTCGTGAAAATGAATGCTTCAATCACTGGAGCACCCCGGTCGTCAAAGACGGCTATCTTTACGGCATGTTTAGCTTCAAAGAATACGGCGCTGGTCCTCTGGCCTGCGTGGACATCAAAACTGGCAAGGACATGTGGAAAGAACCCGGCTTCGGCCCTGGCCAAGTCATTCTCGCTGGCGATAAAGTCATCGCTCTGAGTGACAAGGGTGAAGTCGTCGTCGTCGAAGCTCAGTCTGACAAATACACCGAGCTGAAGCGCGATGACGTGCTGGACGGCAAAGTCTGGAGCTATCCAGTCATGGCCTACAACCACCTCTTTGCCCGTAGCACCACCGAAGGTGTATGCCTTGAATTCAAATAACTCAGAAACTGTATCAAATCTCACAGAGGCCCGGCGCGAAAGCTCCGGGCCTTTTTATTCCACCTCA
>CANHTV010000255.1 GCA_947463285.1 Verrucomicrobiaceae bacterium
GTGACGAGGCGGACGCCGCAGAAATCGGCCATGCGCCAGAGCACGCGACGGAGAGCCTCCTTTTCGACGTCATCCAAGAAGACCTCGCCGCCGCAGGTGCGGGACATGACGTGGTAGGTGTAAGACTCCTGGGGCTGGGGTAGGGAGATTCAGTTCGAACGCTACTCATGGTTGACAAGATTATCACTTGCTAGGTCATAGTATTTGGCTGAATGGCCAAGTAGTTTCCAAACCAACCGAGTCCTTCCCATGAAATCACTGAATTACATGCTAATTGTCCTTTCTACTATTATTGCGGCACCGTTATCAGCAAGAGAGTCGGATGTACTTCCTCAACTCAAGCCGTTGATCGATCAGGTCACCAAGGAGTTTGACCAGATCCCCGCCGAGCGTCAGAAGGCTCTAAAAAAAGTGGCGCTCTTCATCCGCACCAAGGTTCAGGCCAAGGAAGAGCCTCAGCTCACCTTCATCTGCACGCACAACAGCCGCCGCAGCCATCTAAGCCAGATCTGGGCGCAGACAGCCGCAAGTTATTACGATGTGCTGGGAGTGAAGACGTTCTCTGGTGGCACTGAGGCCACGGCCTGCAACGAACGCACCGTCGCTGCCCTGAAACGCGCTGGTTTCGACATCACAAACTCGACACCCGACCAGAAGAATCCTGTCTATCTCGTCAAATATAGCCTTGCTGCCGAACCGCTTCGCGCCTTCTCCAAAGTTTATTCGGGCGAGGGCAACCCAAAGTCAAACTTCGCGGCCCTGATGACGTGCGACAACGCGGACAAAAATTGCCCTAATGTGGAAGGTAGCATCCTGCGCGTGCCCATCCCATTTGTGGACCCGAAAGTATCTGATGGCACCGACAAAGAGACAGCTACCTATGACGAGCGCTGCCGACAGATCGCCCGCGAGATGTTCTTCCTAATGAAGCAGGTGAACTCATAATTCGACACACTGTCCAACGTATGAAGCGTCTCATTTTTCTACTAAGCCTAGGCGCTGCTGACAGTGCCCGGGCGGCTGATCCGCTGGCAAGCATGAATTCTTGGGTGGAGGGACAACTCTCTGCCCACTCTGGCTCGCCCGTCGCCTACATTTTCCTCTTTCTCGGAGGATTGCTCGCCAGCTTGCTGCCGTGCGTCTATCCGCTTTATCCTATCACCGCCAGTATAGTAAAAGGGCGGGCCGTTCCCAATGGCATGCGCTGGGCGCATCCAATTGTATATTTCAGCGGACTCACAGTCGTGTATGGACTTTTTGGCCTCATCGCCGGAGCTACGGGCGGCGCTTTCAATGCCGTCCTGCGGCTACCCGCGGTGAATGTGGGCATCGCCATCATTTTTCTCGTGCTCGCTCTGGCCACCTGCGGACTCATGAACCTGCATTTTTTCGGCGGCGGGCAGATGGGCAATAAAACACCAGGCCTAACTGGCACATTTGTGATGGGAATGGGAGCGGGACTACTTTCCTCGTCGTGTGTCGGCCCCTTTGTAGTCAGCATCCTCATCGGCATAGCCAGTGGTGGTGAGAGCGGCTTTCAGTTAGGTAGCACAGTCATGGCAGCCACCAAGATGCTTGCTTTCGGATTCGGTCTCGGCTTCACCTTTCTGGTCGTTGGCCTTTTTGGTGCACGATTACCAAAAGCCGGGGCTTGGATGATGCGCGTGCAGTGGCTACTCGGCGCGCTTATCTTGTGGTTCGCTTTTGTCTATCTGGAGAAAGGACTCTCCGGCTATGGTTTCGAGATTGATGCCATTCGCCTCGTCTTCGGCGGTGCACTCCTCCTTCTCTTTGCCACCTACCGTCTGCAATCCCCTGAAACCTTGCCAGACCGGCGTGCTGAGCGCTCCCTGCTGATGCTCACCGCCGTTCTTTCCGGACTGGCCCTGGCTCGTGGTATCCTTCCCATAGCCACCTCCGTGGTAGCTGGAAACGCCGCTGCACATGTCGCTGGACCAAGAACCGAACAGAAAGGCCCGCACCTCTGGTTCCTCGACAAAGACGCCGCGCTCGCCGCCGCCAAAGCGCAGGGCAAAACCGTTTTCGTGGACTTTTTCGGAAGCTGGTGCGCTAACTGCAAAGCCTTCGATGAGCAGACACAGACCAACGAGGAACTCTCCAAAGCTCTTGGCCAGGCCGTGCTGCTGAAAATCCGCGACACCGACCCACAGTTCAAGGCTTGGCAAGCTGATCCGCGCTTCCCCGAACTGAAAGTAGGGCTGCCATTTTTCATCATCATGGATGCTGAAGGCAACCTCATTTATAAAACCAGCGACTACACCCGCACAGACGAGATGGTGCTCTTCCTTGAAGGCTAAAGTCCCTCACTAATACCATGGAAAACGTCATCATTATCGGCACCGGCTGCGCAGGTTACACGGCAGCGATCTACACCGGACGCGCCAACCTGAACCCGCTCATCCTTTCCGGAAACCAGCCCGGCGGGCAGCTCACCACGACCACGGAGGTGGAGAACTTTCCCGGCTTTCCTCAAGGAATCATGGGGCCGGAGCTGATGATGAACATGCAGCAGCAGTCAGAGAAGTTCAGTGCGAGGATCGAGTACACGAACGTCACCTCCATGGCGAAGGCAGCCGCCGGGCATTTTGAAATCACCAGCGAAGACGGCACAGTGCGCCAAGCGCGTGCTGTGATCGTGGCAACGGGCGCGTCGCCAAAGCATCTGGGGCTGCCGAATGAAAAGAGCCTCATCGGCCATGGACTTACTAGCTGTGCGACCTGTGACGGTGCCTTCTACCGGAACGTGCCGGTCTGCGTTATCGGCGGCGGCGACAGTGCCTGTGAGGAAGCCGGTTTTCTAACCAAGTTTGCCAGCACGGTTTACCTCATCCATCGCCGCGACACACTACGCGCCTCCAAGATCATGGCCGACCGCGCACTGGCGAATCCGAAGATCAAGCCAGTCTGGAACAGCACGGTGGTGGAATATCTCACCGACGAAAAAGGCGAGGTGCGCGCCGTGACGCTGGAAAACCTGATGACGGGTGAACGCAGCGAACTGGAGCTCAAGTGCGTGTTTGTAGCGATCGGCCATGTGCCGAACGCGCAGTTCCTAGGCGACCTGGTAGACCGAGACGAGAATGGCTACATTATCCAAACGAAAGGCACGCTTACGAAGACGGAAGGGATTTTCGCTGCTGGTGATGTCGCCGACCATGTCTATCGCCAAGCGATCACGGCCGCAGGTCAGGGCTGTAGCGCTGCCTTGGATGCCGAACGCTACCTCACTTCGATCGGCGTGCGTTGAACGTCAGCAGTGAATGATATGAAAACAACGATTTACTCAATCCTCTGTGTTCTGGTCTTCGGAAACGCATTCGCAACGCCGACAGGTCTCAACAACATCCCCACAGCCGACACCGTGCCACACCACACCGTCGCTGTACAGCACTTTAGCAGCTTTGGAGGAGCGAACCAATTCGCTTCGCCAGAACTAGGAAAACCATCGCAATGGATGGGCTTCAAGACGGGGTGGGACCTTGAGCAGGTTCATTTGGAATGGGGTATGGACAGTCCACTTGGCACCGGCCTGACTGGTCCGCTGTTGTTTCAGACTAAGGCGCGTGTTGAACCTTGGGATGACGGCATGTTTGCACTCGGCGTTGCAGGCATTGCGCTCACGGACCAGCACCGCTCAGGTGACCCCTTCAGCTACGCGATTTTGTGCCATGACTTTCAGCTAGCCCGTCTGCATGTGGGCTACGGCTATCAGACAAGCGGCAGCAGCTTCCTGTTCGGCATAGATCGCACCTTGAAGCTCTTTGAACGTAATTTCAACTTGAACGCCGACCTCGTGCAATCGCGAGATCAACGCGGTCTGATCACCGCCTTTGGCGCCAAGTACGAACTGAGCAATCGCATCGTGCTTGAAACTTGGGCCAACTTTCCGGACCAAGACCGCGTTAGCGTCATCACGAAAATCAACTTCGTCTTCACCTTCTAATTAGGAGAGTGCGCTGTGAAACTGAAGCTAAGCTGAATTGACGACTAGCTTTGGATATAAATTTTAGGGCAGCTCTGGATGGGGGATGTTTTCTTAGAGTTGTTTGGGGGGCGGAAAAATAGTCATTTTTGGGCACCTCTGGAAACCTTATTTCCCCAGGCAACGCTTTCGCTGAGCACAATCGTGAGCCATCAAATGCGCGATGAAGCGTTACCGCAAGACAGGACGCGGCGGCGGATTATTCTCCGCCATCGAGCATGAACAGGCCGTTGCAGCCAAGACCACTGGCATTCTCAAGCTGCGTGACGTCATCCCCTGGGAGAGCTTCCGCCCACTGCTCGAAGAGCTCACCGGCTACGCCACTCGCGATTGGGCCAAGGGCGGCAAGCCCCCCTTCGACCCCGTGCTCATGTTCAAAGTCCTCGTGCTACAGAAGTTCCACGGCCTCAGCGACGACGCCACCGAGGAGCAAATCTTCGACCGCACCAGCTTTAAAAACTTCCTCGGCCTGCGCATCGGCGACGACATCCCGGACGCCAAAACGCTCTGGGACTTCAAACAACGCATCGAGGCTGAAGGACGCGAAGGCAGCCGCAAGCTCTTCGACGCTTTCGGCCAGATCCTCGAAGGCAAAGGCATCGTCGCTCGCGAAGGCAGTATCGTGGATGCCAGCTTTGTGGACGCACCGCGCCAGCGCAACGACCGCGATCAAAACCAGCGCATCAAGAAAGGCGAGCGCCCCGAGGAGTTCGACACCACCCCCGCCGTAGGCCGCCAGAAAGACAGCCAGGCATGTTGGAGCAAGAAGAACAACGAGGTCCACTACGGCTGGAAGAACCATGTGAAGGCCGATTTGAAGGCCAAGATCATCCTGAACTCCACCACCACGCCCTCCAGTGTGCATGACAGCCAAGTCTTTGAAGAACTGCTCGATGACAAAGACCAAGCCGTGCTTGCCGATAGCGCCTATCACAGCGCCGAGCATGAGGAGCACCTCATCAAACTCAACGCGCAGGAGTTCCTCATGCGCAAAGCTACGCGCGACCACCCGTTGAGTGAAGCCGAGGCGCAGACCAATCACACGATCAGCCGGATGCGAGTGAGAGTGGAACACATCTTTGCGCGGATGTCACAAATGGGAGCCGACTTCTGTCGTAGCATCGGGCTGAAACGAGCCACACAACACAACCACCTCAGCAACTTGGTCTGTGTCAGGAGGGGCTTCGAGTTCGTCGTTGATGCCGTTTTGATTGCGGTCATTCCAGAGGTTGGCGTTTTCTGGATGGCTGTCTAGGCTGGCTGCGTAGCCATCCGCATCGGCATCGGTGATTAGGATTTCATCCTGATCGTTGACGCCATTGTTATCGCGGTCATTCCACAGGCTGATGTCGTGCGGATGTGAGTCGAGTGCATTCGTGATACCGTCGGCATCATTGTCCAAGTAGTAGTCCTCCGTGCTGTCATCGGTGCCGTTATCATTTCTGTCATCCCACAAGGCTGAGTCATTTGGGTGGCTGTCGTTTTGATCAAGAGTGCCATCGCCGTCCGAGTCGATCACCATGCCTACGGGTGGCGCGACTTCCTGACTGTCATTGGTGCCGTTGTTGTTCCAGTCTTCCCCGCGGCTGGGATCATATGGGTGGGAGTCCCTGGTGTTAAGCCTTCCATCGACGTCTGAGTCTGGCGAGGCAGCACTGTCATTGACGCTATCACCATTCCAGTCTTCCCAGAGGCTGCTATTGTAGGCGTGGCTGTCGCTGTTATCAGGGTGACCATCGCCATCGCTATCGCCGAGACCAGCTTCCGCATCATCGTTGACGCCATTATTATTCCAGTCACAC
>CANHTV010000256.1 GCA_947463285.1 Verrucomicrobiaceae bacterium
GATGCTGTCTTAGGTTTCAGTTCCTCCGGGTACAGCTCCATCTTGCCGTAGCCCCAGAAGCTCTGGCGACCACACATTTCATGAAGCTGTGACTGCTCGATGACACGGGCCTTGGTCTTCCAAAAATAATCGGCCTTATTCAGAAAAAAGACGGCCTGCCGGGACAATTTTTTCCCTGTCTGAGCGACGACGATCCCCGCGAGTGATTCAGGGTCGAGCTTGCTATCCGAGCTGCTTACGGATGTTGGAGGTGCCGTGCGTTGCGCATTTTTTCGCAGCTCTAAAATCAGCGCCACGCCGTGTTTGCAGTCTTCTCCATACTCGCAAGTGCAATCCGTGGATGCGGCATCGTCATCGAAGGTGAGTTGCACGGTGTAAAGCCGCGTTCCCTGCACTTTGGCTTCCATCAATACGCCCGGCAGCTTCCATGAAAGGCTGCGCACGGCCCGCTCTCTCATCAACGCAGCACCACGCGTGACGATGGGGGAAGGGAGTGTTTTTAGTGCTTCTTCCAGATGCTCAAACTGTTCTGGATTCAGGTGAATGTCTTGGGCTGAGGCCATGCTTAAAGATGTCTCAGTCTGAGCTGCCGTAGAGGCAGACCGGGGTCAACTCCACCGAGCTTTCTTCCTGTCCAATCCAATAGGTGCCTTCTTGTAGCGTGATTTGAAGATTGATGGAGCGCTGCGCCAGTTTTCCCAAAGCTTCCGTCTGTTCGGCTGGGAACTGCCAGACGATGAGGTTGTTCACGCGTGAAAGTTTGTTAGCCACGGAGGCCCACCAGGTGGCGGTCGTGCTGCTGAAACTGTATACCGTGACTTTTTGGGAGCGTCCACAGGCACGGACGAGTCGCTTTTCCTCAGGTTGTCCGAGTTCGATCTCATGCATGAGTAGGCCTGTGAGATCTCTCTGGCAGAGGGCAGGTTCATCCGCCTCCCACATGTCCTTTCCGAACTCCAACGTGCCGAGGTCATTATTCGGCGGCACATTCAGCACATAGGCCAGCAGCCGCATCATCATCCGCTCCTCTGTTTCAGAGGGATGCCGGGCGATGGTGAATGAATGATCGCTGTATAAATTACGGTCGAGGTCGGAGACGTTGACGTTCGCCCGGTAGATGATTGCCTTCAGTGCCATGGACGTCAGCCTAGCGCTCGATCACGGCCTCTTCCATGAAAGATTGTAGCCTTAACTCCTAGGCTGAAAGATCAGACTTGTGGTTTCTTTGCGTGCGCTGGTTTACGATGAAGCCCAGTTTGATGCGTATCGCCACCTTGGCGAATCGGCCTTGGAGAGCTTCGGCCCCAGTGCCACATTGGATCTGCAATCTTGGTTCGCGAGCTTGGCGCAAACAACTCAAGCGCAAGAAAACGAGGAGACCTCGGCTTGTCCAGGCTGCGGATGAAGCACACATTCCGGTCTGCTTGAAACGGTTAAAAGTTGGAGCGTGAAGACGTTCGTGCGAGCGAGTGCTGCCTGATCGACATGCCTTTGGCACTCAGCCGGTGTGTGGGGTGCCTCTTTTCGGCGACGCCTCCCAGCGGGCCTGGATGCAATCCGGGTAGTCCGCAACATTCAGGGCTCAAGCGCTTTAACTACGGCTTTATTGAGGTTCTTGGCTTACGTTGGCAAGCCTGAAAAACTCGTTACGAGGGACTTGTTTATCTAGTTCCTAGTTAAGGCAGTCTTGTCGCCTGGACGATTCCAGACGCCTTTGATTTGGTTTGCCTAAACGCCTAGTCCAAAGGACTGCTTAGTCCCCAACTCACGCAATCCACTCTTTGATCACTCTGCCAGACACATCAGTGAGTCGAAAGTCACGACCGGAAAAGCGATGGGTGAGCTTGAGATGGTCAAAGCCGAACTGGTTCAGCATGGTGGCGTGGAAGTCGTGGAGATCGACAGGATCACGCACGATGCCCCAGCCGATCTCGTCGGTCTCGCCATAGGTGAGGCCGCCTTTGAGGCCGCCGCCAGCGGCGAGCATGGTGAAGGCGAAAGGATGATGATCACGGCCTGTCGCATCGGGATTGCCACCTCGGTTTTCGCCGAGAGGCGTGCGACCAAACTCGCTGCCGAAGACGACCATGGTGTCATCCAGCAGGCCGCGTTGTTTAAGATCGGTCAAAAGCGCGGCGATGGGTTGATCGGCCATGCCGGTGTTGTAGGCGAGCTCGTTGTCGAGGTTCGAGTGATGATCCCACGAGGCATGCATGATGCTGACAAAGCGCACGCCGCGCTCGACGAGTCGGCGGGCGAGCAGGCAGTTCGTGGCGAAGGCTTTGTATTGGCCTGGGCCGCCACCGCGTGAGGCTTTGATGTTTGGATCAGCACGATTCACGCCATACATCTCCAGGGTCTTCGCATCTTCGTCCTTGATGTCGATCAGCTCAGGCGCCGCTGCCTGCATTCGGAAAGCCAGCTCATACGCAGCGATGCGGCTGGCGATCTCGGGATCGCGGAACTGATCGTAGCGGCTTTGATTCAGCTCCATCAAGGCATCGAGACCTTTGCGTTGCAGTGCCATCGGGATGCCGGGCGGGTTTTTGAGATTGAGCACGGGCTCGCCCTGATTGCGGAAAAGCACGCCTGCATACGACGATGGCAGGAAGCCGCTCTGCCAAAGGGAGGCTCCACCGCTGGTCCCGCGTCCGGCGCTGAGCACCACGTAGCCGGGCAGGTTCTTCGACATGCTGCCGAGGCCGTAATTCAGCCACGAACCGACGGTCGGCAGACCAAATTGAGCACGTCCGCAGTGCAGCACGAGCTGTCCGGGATGGTGATTGAACTGATCCGTGTGTAGCGAGCGAATCATGAGCCAGTCATCGGCATGACGCGCCATGTTGGGGAGCAGATCACTGAACTCCATGCCGCTCTGACCATGCTTTTTAAACACGCGCTTCGATCCCATGAGCCGCGCCGTTTCTTTGCGGATGAAGGCAAAGCGCACGTTCTTTGTCATGCTGTCCGGTAGCGGCTGTCCGTTGAGTTCGTTCAGCTTCGGCTTCGGGTCGAAGAGATCCATCTGGCTCGGACCGCCCTCCATGAAGATGAAGATGCAGTTCTTCGCCTTCGCTGGGAAATGTGGCTCGCGTGGCTGGAGCGGGTCGGCATTCGCCACCGTGTCCGCCGTGAGGATGCCCTCCTGTGCCAGCAGCGCCCCGAGGCCCATCATGCCGACGCCATTCGCGCTCGTGGTCAAGAACTCACGGCGGGTTTGCAGGATCTGGTGTTCGATGGGGTTCATGGGCTGTTATTCAATGAACGCTTCTCACGACTTGGTTTTGCAGAGCGCTGTGAAGCCTTGCCAAATTGAAAGTGCGAGGTCATACTCGGATCATGACGACCACCACTATTCGCGAACAGATCGACGCAATGTCCGACGAGGATCGTTTCTTTGCGGCGGCTTATCTTCAGCATCTGGCAAATGAACAGGATGAAGAGCGCCAGACGCGTTTGGAGTCTCGGATGAACCGCATGGATTCGGGGAAAAAATTTACTCTGGATCAGTTGGTGGATGTGCATCAGAAACTTGAATCTCAAGGCTTGTAGCCATGCCTTCTGATCCCAAGATTGTGATGGAGGAGGATGTGGTGAGATATGTTCTTGCCGCCTCTGCCAAACAACGGCGCAGGTTGATTGCGCAGTTGGAGTATCTCCAGAAACACTCTTTTGAGCCGCCTGATTTTCAGGAGAAAGATCGCTCAGGACGTTGGTTGAACGTAAAAGCATTGAAACCGTTTTTGATCACCTACTGGCTTGATGGTCCAGTCGATGAATTGCGAATTGTGAATATCGAAACAGTGCGGTAACGCTTGTTTGATTCCCTGAATTCAGTGTCAGCGAAGTCACTCCCTTGTGATGAATTCATCCATGTTCAGAATGATGCGTGCGACGGCCACCCAGGCCGCGTTTTCCTCAGCGGTGCTGCCGGAAGCGGTGTGAATGCCGAGAGCTGTTTTCGCTTCGTCGGCATGGGCGCGATAGTAGGTGCGGGATTCTTCGAGCAAGGAACTCAGCGCTTTGAGTTCGCGGTCATTGCCGGGGCGGGTGATGCAGAGGCGGAGTGCTTGGTTGAGGCGTGCGGTGTCATCCTTGGAGGCTTTTAGCACGTTTTTAGCAAGGGCTTGGGCGGCTTCGGCATAGGCCTCGGCATTGAGCGTGGTGAGGGCTTGAAGCGGGGTGTTGGAGACGGTGCGTTTGACGTTGGTGGTGTTGGCGTCGGGACAGTCAAAGGTGGTCAGGTCGGGATGCGGTGCGGTTCGTTTGAAGAAGGTGTAAAGGCCGCGGCGATAGCGATCAGGGCCAGGGCTGGTTTTCCAGGAGAAATTGCCGGCATAGCTGAGCGCGGCGACGTCCGCTGGCATGGGCGGGAAGACGCTGGGGCCGCCGATCTTTGGGCTGAGCAAACCTGCGGCTGCTAGAGTGAGGTCGCGAACGATCTCGCCTTCGACTCGGAAGCGGTTTTGACGCCAGAGAAGCGTGTTCTTCGGATCGATCTCCAGCATCTCGGCGCGATGTTTGGACTCTTGTTTGTAGGTGGCGGAGGTCAGGATGAGTCGGAGAAGCTTTTTGCGGCTCCAGCCTTGCTTCATGAACTCGGCGGCGAGGTAGTCGAGCAGTTCAGGATGCGTGGGCTTGGCACCACGAACGCCGAAGTCGGCAGCGGTGGTGACGAGGCCTTCGCCGAAGAGTTTACCCCAGATGTGGTTCACGGTGACGCGCGGTGTCAGTGGATTCTCAGCGCTCACGAGCCACTTGGCGAAGTCGAGACGTGTGCTGCCTGAGGTCTTCGGCAAAACGGCGAGTGTGCCAGGCTTCACTTCCTCTGCAGGCTGGAGGAAGTCGCCACGATGCAGCAGATGGGTGGCGCGTGGACTGGTGCTGCGTTGGGCGATGACCCGCGCATCCATGAGCGGTGGCTTCGGCAGCTTGGATTTGGCGTCTTCGAGCGCTTTGGTGGCCGCGACGACTTCGGGATCGACCTTCTCCAGCCAGGCCCAGAGCGGCATGATCACGACGGGATTTCGGCGCTTGGGTTCTTCGCCGAGAATCTTGACCACATCGGCGGGAGCGATGCTTTCCTCGGTGATTTCACGGCTGCCGAGAAGGCGGAAGCGGCCGAGTGTGTGCTCGGTGCTCTTGGTGTAGTCTTGATCGAGTCGCACGAAGAGTTTCTCGCCCGCTTTCAGTGGCTCGATGAGCTGGAAGGTGAGGTGATGCGGCTTGCCTGTTTGGCCATTGACGGCCCAGCCCGTGGAGCCATTGCCATCCTGGGTTGCGCTGGCGGCGAAGCCTTTTTGTTCAAAGTCGGCTTTCGGGGAGTGCAGTGGAACTTCGATGGCTTTGGTGAGATTGGGACCACGCAGCAGCTTGAACTCGCTCAGCACAAAATTGCCGTTGTTGCTGCGGCCTGGGCCCTTGGAGGGTAGCGAATCATCCGGCAGTACTTCCAGCTTCAAAGAGACGAGTGGCTGAGTCGTTGGTGCGAGTTCCAGCGTGTAGGTGTCGGTCTTCGGAACTTTGCCGGTGGCGATTTGGGAGCCGTCGGGGAGCTTCTTGAACTTGGTTTTCGACTTGGCTTCGACGCTGGTAATGTCCAGCGGGGTGTAGCTCGCCTTGGTCTTGAGCTTGCGGGCTTCGGCGAGTTTTGCCTGCACGCCTTTTTCCCAATCGGGCAGCTTGGTGGGCAGGGCTGCTTTGGCGGCATCGAGCTGCTTTTGCAAAGGCACGAGCTTCTTCGCGGCATCGCCGTTGGCTTTGACATA
>CANHTV010000257.1 GCA_947463285.1 Verrucomicrobiaceae bacterium
CAGGTGGCGACGCGGTCGGCGCGGCCGAAACTTTTGAGGAAGTAGCTGGCGATGTTGCTGTCGGGCAGTTGCAGGGCGCGGAAGCCCATGGGGTAGGCGTCGGCGGTGCCGCGGTTGGCGTTGCGGCGGTCGATCTTGAAGGTGGTGGGCGCGGCGGTGACCTGGCTCACGGTATCGAGCAGCACCTCGGCTTTCAGTCGGCGCGGGACGTAGTGGGAGCCGTAGCGGAGGTCGGTGATGTTTTCGGGAAGGGTGACGCTGCTGCGCTGGTAGGTCTCGCTTTGCAGGATGGTGCGCATGAGGGCCTTCAGGTCGAATTTTTGCTTCACGAGATGCTCACAGGCAGCGGCGAAGAGCGGCTCGTTGCTGGCGGGATTGGTGACGCGGAGGTCATCGACGGCCTCGACGAGTCCGCTGCCGAAAAAGTTTGCCCACACGCGGTTCACGATGGCGCGTTGGAAGAGTTTGTTATCGGCGCTGGTGAGCCAGTTCGCGAGTGTGATGCGGCGATCCTCGGTGGAGGTCATCGAGATGGGCTGCAAGGCATCGAGCGGGCGCGGCGGCTGCGGTTTGCCGGTAAGCGGCGCGACGAGATCACCCTGGGAGTCGCTGAAAAGTACACGCTCGTCGGCCTGCGTGCCGTTTTTGGTGCGCACGCGGGCGAAGAGGTTCGCGAAGGCGTAGTACTGATCATAGGTCCATTTTTCCATCGGGTGGTTGTGGCACTTCGCGCAGGCGATGGAGGTGCCCATGAAGGCCACGCTGACGGTTTCGGCGCATTTGGTGGGTTCGTCGTTCAGCACGAAGAAATTCGCACCGCCGTGTTCGAGGGTGCTGCCGGTGGCGGTGAGCAGATCACGCACCATGGCGTCCCATGGCGTGTTCGCGGTGACGTGGCGGCGGATCCAGTTGTAATACGACCACATCGCCTGCGGCATGAGCTTGTCGCCATTCACGAGGAAGAGATCGCTCCAGCGATGCGACCAGTAATCGACGAACTCAGGCCGCTTCAGCAGGGCGTCGATGACGCGGTCGCGTTTGTCGGCGGCTTTGTCGGCGAGGAAGGCCTGCGCTTCTTCGGCAGTGGGTAAAACGCCGATGGTGTCGAGAAACGCGCGGCGGATGAATTCGGCGTCGGTGGCGCGTGCTGAGGGGGGGATGTTCAGCTCGTGCAGTTTGGTCAAAACATGCTCGTCGATGAAGTTGCGTGGCTTCAGTACGGCGAAGGCGGCCGCGTCGAGTTTGCCCGGTTGCGGCACGGTGACGGTAGTGACGCTCAACAGGCTCAAATACCACGCACTGACCGTCGCCTCGCCACTGCCCGTGGTTTTGATGAGGCCGTTGTCATCGACGGTGGCCACGCTGGCGTTAGTGGCGTTGTATTTGCACCAGCGCGTGACGTCCTCGCTGTGACCATCGCTGAATTTGGCGGTGACTTTAAGCGGCACGCTCTTGCCCGCCTGCGTGACGAGATGCGGCTCCGACACGCTGAGCGACACAATGCGCGGATCATCCGCCTTTGGCCCAGGCGCACCCGCCGCGATCCAATCCGCGATGGCTTTGTACTCTGGCGAGTTCATCTCGAAGCGCTTATCGCCTTTGTGCGGCACCGCTTTGACCGCCTTGAGCAGAAAAAGACTCCGCGCCGGCTCTTCGAGCGTGAGACGACGCCCGTTCGCGCTACGCGTAATTGAAAGCCAGTCGCCCTCGTCATCGAAACCTCGCAGGGAGAGACGGAAGCCACCTTGTCCCGCCGCCGCGCCGTGACAGGCGCCCATCGCGCAACCATAGCGCGTAAGAATCGGCTGAATGGTGTTGCGGAAGGAGGGGACTTCGGCGGAGGCCGAGATGCTCGTCAAAACACAAGCTAGAAGACTGAACAGGACGCGTGACATGAATGGGAAACTATACGTCTTCCAACTTCGATTCTAAATGGACGATGCAGCTTTGGTTTTGCGTGATTTTCAAGATTCGGGCCTTTCTAGACGGCTTCGCAAAAGATAGAAGGCTGAACCTGCACGGGCTCAGCCTTCTGTGTGTTGGTGTTTTTGATCAGCTATTTATTTCTTGGGCTCCCAGTTGCGAGCCTTGATCAGCGCTTCGAGCTTTTGGCGGGCGGCCAAATTGTCGGCCACCAGCTTGAATTTGCCGAGATACCTCAGGGCCTTGGTGACTTGCAGAACTTCGCCTTTGCGTTTTTCCACCTGATCTTCAGGCAGTGAAGTGACTTCCTGCGTGAGTTTTTCCAACTGAGCCATGGCCTCGGCTCGAATGCTTTCAGAGTCGGCGTAGCAAAGGGATTCGAACTGACGCAGCATCTTGGGTGTGCCAGCGAACTTGGCAGCGTCTTCGAGGATGCCTTGGGCAATCTGGGCGCGTTTTGCGCTCGTGGCGGCTTCAGTCATGCGGCTGCTGTCGCCGCCGTCCAGGGCACGCTTGGGCAGCGGGCGATACCAGATATTCCGATAACGAACTGGGTTACCATGATCCTGCAGTTTGAGCGGGCCTTTTTCTGGGAAAGCACGAGGCGATGAGCGGCGCATGTGGCCACCGCCACCTTCCAGCGGCGTGTGGTCCTGCGTCAGCACGCCATTCACGAAAACGGTGATGTAACCGGGATCAATCTCCTGCCCGTCTTTGAAAAGCGGACGGCGGAAGATGATGTCGTAGGTCTGCCATTCACCAGGAGCGCGTAGAGCGTTCGCCATCGGTGGATTGATGCCGTAGATGGATGAGGCAAAACCGTCCGGGTAGGTGGGGTTGTTGTAATTATCCAGCACCTGCACTTCCACCTGCCCCATAAGGAAAACGCCGCTGTTGCCACGGCCCTGGCTGTTGCCTTCAACCTTGGCTGGAGCGCTCCACTCGATGTGCAGCTGGCAATCGCCAAATTCTTCCTTGCTGCGCACATAACCACTGCCGGGCACACATTGTAGCACGCCTGCTTTGACCTCCCACTTGGTGGGTTCGGCAGGTTGTTTGTCGGCCTGCCATTTGCTGATCTCATCCACTCCACCACCAAAAAGAATGACGGCATCCGAGGGAGGCTGGCCAGGCTGATCCTGGGTGCTAAAGCTGCCTGGCTCCACCCGCGCTGGCTGGGGCCGGTTCATGTCATGGATGGCCCAGGGATGCGTGGCATCCGGTGGATCACCGTAAAAACCGCCATCAGCGAGTGCGCCAGCGGCCAGCAAAGTGAGTGAGAGTGTCTGAAAAGTGAGGTGTTTCATGGGAAGTCGTGCATCAAAGCGGAGTTCGAGGGGAAGCTCAAGCGTTCAGGCAAGGTTACGGAGCATCAAGAAGGTCAAGCTCCGTCAAGGAGTTGGAGAGCCACCCTCCTTGATAACCTTTAACCTCTTGACTTTCTTGACAATCTTGACGGCGGCATTGCCGGATCACTTCCCCCACTGCCAGGCTTCATTAAAGAATCCTGCATCGGCGATACCGCCGGGGGCGCGAGGGGTTTTGGGCTGGGTGAGGTCGATGACGGCCCAATCAGGCAGTTTGGCGATCTGGCGGGCGTTGTTGAGGTAATCGTATTCGCGATACGTAAAACTACTGTTGATGACAATGTAGCGCTTGGGGTTCAGCGGGTTCGGATAAACGAGCACGGGGGCGTGAGTGGCGGTGTCGTAGGTTTTGCCGTTGGCGATGAGCTTGCCATTTGCCCATTTGATGGGCAGCTTGGCGATGACTTTGGCGAGCACGGCGTTGCTCTGCGGATCGCCCCAGAGGACAAGGTTGCTGGCGGCGATGTCGGCATCAGTGATGGCTTTATCGTCCTTGGCGGGGGCATCGCCACGGAACTGGCGACGCCACTCGAAGCTGGCGCGATCCATCTCGGCTTTCGTCCAAGCGGCGACTTTGTCATTGATGGCGGTGCCGCTGGGTTTCACGAAGAGGAAGCTGTCCATGAAAGCGTCGTCGATGGGGCCGGAGAGGCCGTGTTGTTTGACGAGTTTGCCATCTTCATGGGCGGTGAGGGTTTGCTGCCATTTGCCGTCGCTGCGGCGGAGGTGGACGACCCAGGAACGATCGGTTTTCGGGCGGACAACCTCCAACGCGGTGCCATCAATCTTCACGGTGGGCTTTTCGCGGACACTGAGCGGGCAATGACCAGCGGGCATGTCGAGCGTCATGGCGGCGACGTTCTGCGTTTTGATCGTGACCTCGGCATCACCAGTGATTTCGGCATGGACGCGGGTGCGCTCCCATTGCTTTTCCAGCTCATCGACGGTGATCCAGTGCATGGTGTTGTAGCGCAGGAACCAAGTGGTGAAGTGGACTTCACGCGGCGTGCGATCACGACCGACAGCGGCGATGGCGGCGAGGCGCTTCTCGACTTCGATCAGAGCGTTGGGCTCGATTTTATGCGCGGTCTGCGGGCCGATGATGTGGGTCAGCTCGATGTTCTCCATGCGGAGATACCTCTCCATGATGTCGGCGGCCTGCTTCTGCTTATCGATCTCGCCGCTGTAGGCCACAGTGGGCACGTGGAAGAGGTTCAGGGCGCTGTCAGTGGCGTTGTACCAATGCCAGAGCGTCTTTTCATAAGCAGGGATTTTGGAGACGTCCTCGCTCTGGAAGACATTGAGGAACTCAGGCGTCTCGGCAAAACCTGCGCCGGGGTTCGCACCGCACCACTTCTCGGCGTAGTTCACCGCGAACTGCCAGGCAGCGGCCCCCCCCATGCTGAAGCCACGGATGATGGTGCGGTCTTCGTCGATGGCGTAGAACTTCTTAGCGTGATCGAGCGCCTCCAGCAGATCCACTTCACCGGCAAATTTATTCGCGCAGCAGTAGCGGCCATAGGGGTGCAAAACGAGCGTGTTGGCCGGCGCGACATTGCCAACCTGCTTGCGGCGTTGATCGATGAAGCCCATCTCGCTAAGTGTCTCGCCTCGGCCATGGCACCAGGCATCAAGCCGCGATGGCGCGCCGCTGTAGCTTTCTGGAATGACCATGCCGTAGGGCTGAACGGAGCCGTCGATCTTGGAGCGGTAGCCACGCACGACGAGACCCTTCTGCGTCGTCCACGGATGCTGACCATTCTTGAGTTGCTCGGCGCGTTGTTTGCCTTCCTCGATGATTTCCTGCGCAGCTTTCAGCTCGGTCAGCTTGTGGACTTCGTTGTACTTCAGCGCCCAATCCACGGCCTTGTGATACACTTCCACATCGGGCAGCAGGTCGGCGAGTCTCGGGTTCTTGGTCTGGGCTTTGGCGGCAGCCTCAATAGCAGCGCGTAGTTCGGTCAAACCTTGCTGGAGAGCCTTGGCATCCGACTCGGGCACGCTGACTCCGGGAGGCGGAATAGGGCGGACGTTTTCAGCGAGGTTGTCTTTCGGCCCATCGGCAAGCGCGAAAAGGGGGAAAAGGCAGAGGGCGGTGGAGGAAAAGGACCTGAATTTCATGAACAGACCTCAATCAACGTCGTCAGGCGCGCCAGTCTCCTGCAAAATCAGCCTTCGCCTCATTAAAAACCATGCCTAGCCGCAGTGCCTCCTTACAAACAGCCCTACAGGAAGGCTAAAGTTGTTCACAATCAGGAGCCTGGGGTTAGAATATTCACCAAGAGACCCTCAAAAAAAGATTTTGGCTCGACTTCGTGACAAATTTTCAGTAACGATCCTAATAATTCGGGGTTACTTTCTTCTGAACAGAATCTTCACTGACCATGAAAACACCAAAAATCTGCTGTCTCCTGACAGCAATCGCCCTTGCTCAAAGCTCTCTCTTAGGGG
>CANHTV010000258.1 GCA_947463285.1 Verrucomicrobiaceae bacterium
ATTGCTTCAGGGATGCTCTTCCAGTCGTCATCAAATAGAGGGCGTGAGATGCGCTCGGAGATCTTGGGCATGCTTGGGCCAGGGCCGGAGCGTCTGCCGGGCATCGGGGCGGCCATAAAGCCGGACAGCCCCGCGCTGCTTCCTGAGCTGTGGATGAAGGGGCGATCGAGGATGGATGAAAAATGGATCGGAGCACGGGTGATTTGCGTGCCGCAGCGTTGCTCCACCCAGTCCAGTTCAGGGCCGCCACGGTGCATGAAGAGAGTGGACTGGTTGTGGTTCACTTGGACGATGTTGGTCACGTTCAGTGTCTGGTGGAAAAAGCTCGGGATGGTGGAGCTCGAAACGCAGATATTTCGGTAGCTGGAGCGGCCAAAATGCGTGGCTTGGATGAACGTGTAGCTGCTTGGTGCCATGCCGTAGCGGGCATCGCAATCGTGCCCGATGGTCACATGGCCGACGCTTGGGGGTAGGGGAGCCCAGCCGATGTAGTCAGGACTGCGACGCCAGGAAACCCACGCGGGAGCCCATTGCCGACCAGGCAGCCACACCCAGCCATGACGTGAGATGCGCACCCAGCGTCCGTAGTGGTAGCAGGCCCAGCCGATAGGCTCAGGCGTGTCCCAGGCCCAGCCTTGATCCGTCCAAACCCAGCGGCCATCCACGTAGGGACGCCAATCACTGCGATCCGAATAACTCGGGCGGAAAGCATAGCCGTAGCCATCCAACTCCAGCCAGCGTCCGTAAGGGCTGAGCGAGTTATAAAACATAGAGTAATCCGCATCTGGATCATTCCAGGGCTGGTTTGCAATCGGGGCAGGTGCAGGGGCTGGTGTTGGTGCCGAAGCAGGCATCTGCAGGGGGACGATCGTCGGCGCTTGCGGCGCAGGCTTGTTGTTGGCGGCTGCCAGTTGGTCACGCAGTTCATCGCTGCGTTTTTGGGCAGCAGCGGCGTCAGCCATGAGCTTCTCATTCTCGCGTTGGATGGCGTCGAGTTTGGCTTTCAGCTCCGCGTTTTCCTTGTCCTTGAGGTTTTGCTGGAGTTCAGCCACCTGCTTTTGCAGATCTTCACTGTGGCGCTGCATCTCGGCGGCCTGCTGCTCATAGGCAGACTGTGATGACTCCAAGGCGCGGCGTGCCTCATCTGCCGCAGTGGTGTTGGTGTCAGGTAAGCAACCTGGCTGGGCTAGTAGCAGCAGGCTGCTGAGTTTTGCGGCGTGAATCGTTTTCATAAAAAAGCGTGCAGACTGTGACTCAGACGAGAATGCCCGTTTTGTTATTCTCCTGCAATGCGCATTTTTCCCGCAGCATTGCTGCTTGAGGGCTTGGCAGTCTCCGCTAAAGCTTGGCAATGGTCGCCACTGCCACCCCCAGCCTCATCGAAGACATCCTCCGCCTCAAAAAGGAGCGCAATGCACTCATCCTTGCCCACAATTATCAAACGCGGGATATTCAAGAGATCGCTGACTACGTCGGTGACTCCCTCGGGCTGGCTTATAAAGCCAAGGAGACCTCTGCTGATGTCATCGCCTTCTGTGGCGTGCATTTCATGGCTGAGACCGCGAAGATCGTGAACCCTACGAAGACCGTTATCCTGCCAGACCGCGATGCCGGCTGCTCTCTGGAGCAAAGCTGCCCCGGTCCTCAGCTTGAGGCATTTCTCAAAGCCAATGCAGAGAAAAACTACTACGTCATCGCTTACATCAATTGCAGCGGTCATGTGAAGGCTCTTAGTGACTGCATCTGCACCAGCGGCAATGCCGTCAAGATCGTCGAAGCCGCGCCGAAGGACCGTCCCATCCTGTTCGTGCCGGATCAAAACCTCGGCTCATGGGTCATGGAGCAGACTGGTCGCAAGATGGATCTCTGGAAGGGCTCCTGCTACGTGCATGTCGAGTTTACGCGCGACAGCATCCAGGCCATCAAGGAGGAATACCCTGACGCAAAAGTCGTGGCGCATCCCGAGTGTACTTATGCTGTCCGTATCCTTGCAGATGAAGTCTGCTCGACGGAGAAAATGGTTGGTTACTGCCGCAACAGTCCTGCCAGCGCCTTCATCATCGTGACGGAGAGCGGCATGTTGCACCGTCTGGAGCGCGAGGTGCCGGATAAAAAATTCATCCCAGGCCCCACCGGTCACTGCGCCTGTGCCGACTGCCGTTACATGAAGCTGAATACCCTGCAAAAGCTGCGTGATGCTTTGCTGAATCTCAGTCCCCAGGTCGAGCTGCCGGAAGACATCCGCGCCCGTGCGGAAAAGCCAATCCTGAGGATGCTGGAGCTGAGCCGATGATCAAAAGAAACCGCCGCCACCCGACGTGCAGATGGCGGCGGCTGAGTTGATCGTGGTCGATCACCACGGCCCATCAGGGCTTACTTTTCTTTGCAGCAATCTTTGCCACAGGTTTGACCGGCATCTTTGCAGCATTCAGCGCAGGACTTGCCTTTGTCTGAGCAGCATTTTTTGCAGGCTTCACCTGCGAAAGCGGAGCTGGAGAGGGCGATGATGGAGAGAATGGAGAACAAGGTTTTCATAAATTTGGAGATATTGGTTTAAAGTTTGTTAGCGTTTTTTCCTGGTGGTTGCCTTTTAAGCCAAGGGCTGGCGCGCTTGTCGTGCATTAGCTGAGGAGACTGGCTGCTTGAGCCGCTGCGACATGCCCTTTCGCATTTCGCAAAGACGACCTCAGGTCACAGCAAGGCGGCCTGCTTCAAAGGAGCAGAGTGCAGAACTGATGATAACGCGGCACCGCAGAACTACGCGGTGGGTGATTCCTAGATGGCTGCACGTCGAGGCGAACCGTCTGACAGAGATTGCCATGAAGGTCTAAGTCTGGCCAGACCACCAGCGGCTGGAGCAGTGGTGCGCTTTGGATTGTGAGGCTGACGCTCTCCGGGGTCAGCGTTCTTTCCAGCATGTCTAGGCAGCAGGGGCAATCCGTGCCCGACTCCTGCTCATGGGCGGGCTGATCTTCTGGCAGCAGAAACTGATGACATGCCATGCAGTTTTCTGCGTTTGGCGAATCAGCAGCCAGACTTAGTGAAAGGCAGCACCCACACGCCGGCACTGCCATGAGCAGAGCCATGGTGAGGTGGATGATGCGGCGAAAGATCATGGGGAGATTCAGTCCTTCTCCCCTCGAAAGCGTTCGATCTTGATTGAAAAAAATCTCATTTGGAAAACTTCCACGGGCTTTTCTTGACTTCCTGCACGGCAGTTGCTTGAACTGCATTTCAACAAAACATCATGGCCGCATTTTTGAGACAGCACGATAAAGGTTTGGAGCACTCTTTGGAGGACTTCAATCTCCTTGGGCGCAGTCCTGACTCGACCATCCGCCTCACCGATGTAGGTGTGTCCCGTCAGCACGCAACCATCCGCCGGGACGGTAACCTCTACTGGCTCTCAGATCTGGGCAGCGCCAATGGTAGCTTTGTCAATGACGTGGCCGTCACCACCGCGCGCGCCCTCCGTCATGGAGATCGCATCCAGCTCGGCACCTGCCTGTTTATCTTTGAGACGGAGGACACCGAGTCGCTCTCTGGCATGAGTTCCAGCACCCAGATGATGCACACCGTGGCGCTGCCGATGAAGTCCGTGAAGGCCACTCTCTTTGTTGGTGATCTGCGAAACTTCACCAGCATCTCCGCCCAGCTCAGTGCGGAGGAGGTGGCCGCCATGCTGCGGGAATGGTATGCGCAATGTGAAAAAGTGCTGAAATCCCGTGGGGCCATCATTGATAAATTCATCGGCGACGGCGTCTTTGCCTACTGGGCTGGAGACGGCCTTGAAGCACGTGCGCAGGCCACCGAGGCAGCGCGCCTGCTCAGTGCGCCAGACCCAGCCGACTCACCCGTGCGTCAGCGCATGAAGGAGGAGCTGAATCTCGAAGTCCACTGCCATGTCGGCATCAACATCGGCGATGTCGCTCTCGGGGCCATGGGCCGTGGCGTGAACACCGCCGTCGGCGAGGCCGTAAACGTCGCCTTCCGAATCGAAAGCCTCACCCGCAAGCTGCAAGTGCCCGTGCTCGTCAGTGCCTCCTTCATGGAAGGCTGGCCCGATGGCCTCAAGCACTACAAAAACGTCGGCATCCACCCCGTAAAAGGCCAGCCTGAGCCCGTGGAAGTTTATGCGCTGATCTAATACGAATTATTCAAGAACTTCGTCACAAACCTGCTCCCAAACCTGGCGCAGGTGTAAAAGGCTGAGCGCAGGTGGAATTGGAATCCCGCTGAAGAGACAGGCTGCCCCCATCGAAGGCATGGCTTCATGGTCCGAAAACTCGGAACTGCCCTGGATGAAGATAGACGACCATTCCAGAAACTTATAGTCGGCAGGGCAGGTGAGTGGACCCGCTCGGGATGCAGAGATAGAGAGGCCTATTCGTAGGAGTAAATGCCGCCTTGATTGCGTGAGAAATCAGAACTGCCTGCGGATGCGCTCCATTTCTGGCAGGAGTTTGGCTCCACCCGTGCCAGCAGCGACGTCGTGGCGATAGACGGCATTTTGACCGGCTTTGAGCAGCACCTCCTGCTTGTCAGGTTGGATTTTAAACCAAGTGCCGACCCCGAGGGCCTGGGTGAAGACGGCCTTCACGGATTGTGGGCTCATGTCAGTGTCGTTCGTTTTCGTGGGGGATGGTGCGGTGTCGAGAAGCGGGAAAATAGAGTCAGTCGCCTCCTGCTCAGTTGCGTCAGCAGCCTCCTGCTTCCTCACTGCCTGGTGAAAGTCGATCACGGCATACTGAACGGAGGTCTGCGCGCCGACGACCCAGAGTAGATTCTGCACCCGTTGGTGGGAGGAGTCGAGCGAGATGGAGGTGGTCCGCAGGGCCGTGTGAATCATGCCAGGCAGGGCTCCCTCTTTGGAGAATGGCTCAGTGTGGCCGTTGTAGGCGTCAATAACGATAAGGATTTTTCGAGCTGCCTTGTCCTTCCTGAGCAGGTGCATGGCCGTTACGATGCCGAGATTATCCGCCACGCCTCCGTCCAGGAGGTAGAGGCGTGGGTTTTTCGGGTCGCGATGGCTTTTGAGTGTGGAGGCTGGGATGGCGACGGGGAAGGACGCGCTGGTTTTCAGCCCCACGGACAGTGGCAGGTCGTAGGGGTCTTTTAGCGTGTGGTTGCGCAGGCGGTGCTTGTAGCCGTTGATTCCGTAGGTGGCGAGGATGTCCGGCGTGAAGGGAAAGATGGCGCCGTTCTCATAGGCCGTGCCGTTGGCGACCCAGTAAGGCACCTGTGGTGTGCCTCCACCTTTGGGCACAAAGATGTCTCGCAGGGTGAGTGATTTACCGTCGTGCAGTCCCAACACATTTTCATCCAGACGACCTTCGAGGATGTCACCCCGATCCAGATTCGTCATCATGAGCGGATTGAAAAAGGAGCCGACGAGGGAGGACTGGTAATTCTGCGCCAGGGCATTACGCCAGTATCGACCGCCTCCGCCGGAGGAGGGCTTTTCACGTTCTGCAAAGGAGAATCCCGCCGCGCCTGCGTCCTCGGGATGCTGCCGACGATACTCCAAAAGGTGCGTCATGTAGGACCCCGCTGCCATTCCGCCACCGGAGACGGTAGAAAAGTAATCGACCTCACGGAGCAAATTTGAGCGGCTGCCGCCTGGGCCGGGAACCGGGATCGACTCCAGCGCCTTGAGAACTCCTGCGGCAAAGTTTCCTGCCCGCATGCCGCCGCCAGAGATCGCCACAGCAAACGCAATGTCACTACGCTGGCC
>CANHTV010000259.1 GCA_947463285.1 Verrucomicrobiaceae bacterium
ATTGTCATCCCTGCAAGCAAGACACTTCCTGCCGTTTCGATCGACTTCGCGCTCAATTTCGCTGCGGCTAACTCAGCCACCGTGACAAACGGAACCCACATTCAGCTGGGTAAGGTGAAGATCGGCTCGGCTATGGCTGATTTCTCGGGTTGGAGAAACATTTGGTCATCGAAGCCCAGGGCTGGTGTGACCGCGCTGCCTGTTGCTTACACGACTGGCACCAGCAGATATAACTTTGCCTTCATGCTGGGAGATGCCGACCCGCTCATTGGTAACAATGTGGTGCCTCAAGGTGCTGGTTATGCTGCCTTCACGATGCAAACGACAGGTTCTGTTTCGTTGGCCGGTAAAACACCAGATGGAGAGTCCTTCACCTCAACCGTTCCTATGGGACCAAATGGTCAGTTCTTTGTCTTCAAGACTCTGTACACGACCACCACCAAAGGTTCGATTTACAGCAAAAACATGAAGATCGAGGCCCAAGCCGTGCTGGATGATAATGAAATCACAGGTGGTTTGAGCCAGGTCCGCCCACCAAATCCAGGTAAACTGACGGCTGTGCGTCCATTCCGTTCTGGCTTTGGTACGACCCAGGTCCTTAGTACGGTTCCTGCGACGACAGTCACTACTCCGGTCTCATACGTCGCCATGGGCGGCAGATATGTCGCCCCACCTAAACCAGGTCCGAACGTGTTTCTCAACATGCTGCCAGGCCAGGCTGATCTTAACTTCAGTGAAGATGGTGATGTCGATAATTCTCCTGCGACTCCTGGAGACATCAATTCTCTCCTTAATCCTGACATCACCATCAGCATCGCTGCTGCTAGTAAGATCACCGTTCCGAAACGGAATACTACGACTTCGACCAACCTAGCCTCTACAACCATCAATGCGACAGCCTCGACAGGTGTCTTCTCGGGTCAGTTTGTCTTGAGTGACCCAAATCCTGTGGCTGGTCAGAAGCCAACTACCGTGGCACGCACTGTTAAATACTACGGTATGGTGGTTCGCGTGCGGAATGCCGTTCCTCATGATACCTTCGGTCTTGGTTACTTCATGATTGATCAGCTTCCACAGGTGGGAACTCCAAGCACGACCACGACAACTTCACCGAGCTTCTCAGGCATCGTCAGCCTTAGAAAAACTCAGCCTTGAGTTCGCCCCGACGAATTTCAAATTGGGTAACTTGAAGCAAAATCAGGTTCCCCATTCTTGAAGGTTGTCAGCGTGGGTCGTGCTCGCTAGCGTCTGGCAGAAGCCGAGGATTGATCCTTCGGCCTAACCTCATCGTACTCGCTCGCATGTTTTCTCTCCCTGTGGTTCAAATTGGCTCGGTCGCCGTCGATGGCTCTGAGCCCCTCTTCATTCTTGGCCCCTGCGTGATCGAGAGTGAGGATTTTATCTGGGATGTGGCTGAGCGCCTCGGGGCCATCGCTAACAGTCTGCGTCTTAAATGGATTTTTAAGGCTTCTTACGACAAAGCCAACCGCAGCGCCGTGAGTTCGTATCGTGGCATGGGGGTTGAGGCAGGCTGCCGTCTGCTTGGACAGATCGGTCAGAAACTTGGCGTCCCTGTAACGACCGACGTGCATTCTCCTGAAGAGGCTCAAAAAGCTGCCGAGCACATCGACCTGCTGCAAATTCCGGCGTTTTTGTCTCGCCAGACCGACCTCATCCTGGCCGCTGGCGAGACCGGGCGTGCGGTGAATGTCAAAAAAGGCCAATTCATGGCCCCTTGGGATGTCAAAAACATCGCTGAAAAGCTCAATACGGTGAAGTGCAGTAACTTCCTGTTCACTGAGCGTGGCACGACCTTCGGTTATCAAAACCTTGTCGCCGACATGCGCTCTCTTTATTGGATGCGTGAGTTGGGTTATCGCGTCATTTTTGACGCCACGCACTCGGTGCAGCGTCCAGGTGGACTCGGCACTACCACAGGTGGCGATGGCAAACTAGCCCCCGTCCTGGCAAGGGCTGCCGTTGCTACAGGCTGCGATGGCGTTTTTATGGAGACGCATCCAGATCCTTCCAAAGCTTTCTCGGATGGCCCCAATCAGGTGCCTCTGGCTGACATCGCCCAAGTCATCAGCCAATTGCGTAGAATCCATGCCGTCGCGCAGGAAAGTGTCTGAGATGAATCTCCCCCTGTCTTCAGATTGTGTTAAAGGCCTGCGCCTGCCTCTCGTCGTGCTTTGCCTCGGCGGAACACTGCTATATTCCCAGAATGCAGCCCGCAAAGGCGGGGCCAACGCGTTTGCAAACACTGTGCCTGAAGGCTTCGTGAATCGGCAGGTCGTGATTCCATCTTTCGACGAACAAGGTCGGAAGACCAGTGAACTCAAAGCTGCGACATTGACCCGTATTGATGACGAAAGGCTTCGAGCAGAGGACGTCATCATCGAAATCCTTGCCGAAAACCCCGTCGAAAACATGAAGGTGCAGCTCAAGAGCGCTACGCATCATCTGACGGAACAGGTTTTACGATCGGGCGAGCGCAGTGTCGTGACCCGGGCTGATTTCCAAACCTCTGGTGATGCCATGGTTTATGACTCCAGCAGTTCAAAAGGTAGCCTGATTGGTAACGTGCGTACATTGATCTTTGACACCAACGCTGTCTCGGGCAAATCGAAGGCAGCTCAACCTCCCAAGAAATAACATGTTCAGATCTCTTTTGTTCCTATTTGCCTCACTGGCGCTGACGAAGTCAGCCAGTGGGCAGGCGGCTGGTCGTGTGAGTCCCCCTCCTGCGAACGCTAAAAAAAAGATCGAAGATGCTGCTGCCAAGCTGCTTAAATCAGAGAGCAGTGGCGGGCTAGAGAAAGCCAAAGAAGCAGCCCAAGGGCTGATCCAAAAACTGCCCGGCAGTGTCACTGAGGCTGCTCAGAAAGCCATGCAATCACCTGATTCCAAAGCGCAGGTCATGGAGGCTCTGAAATCTGCGGCCACGAATCTGGCTCCTACGGCCCAAAAGATGCTCAATCAGCCTGTGGCTACGCCTTTGAATCCAGTGAACCCAGCTGTTGATGCGGTGCCTGTGGCCCAGGGACCCAAGCCTCTGGCTTTGCAGCCGCTGAATGCCCAGCCTTCCAAAAACGCCCAGCCGACCGCCGTCATTGAGGCTGAAAAATCTGACTTCGACCTCAACGCTGGCATCTTTATTTACAGCGGCAACGTTCGCGCCCGGCACCCAGACTTTTACATCGAGTGTGAAGAACTCGAAGTCCACATGATCATGGATCAAAAAGGCAAGCAGCCAACGGCTGACACCCCGCCTGCTCCAGTGAAGCCTGATGCCGCGATCACCGTGGCTCCAGCCAAAAAGAAGGACAAAGCACCGCCCATCAAAAAAGCCATCGCCAGAGGCCCAATGGTCACTATCGAAAAGCGTGACGAAAACGGTGACGTGCAGATCGGTAAATGCCGCCGCTTGGATTACGACGGAGCCACTGGCAAAATCGTCTTGAGTGAGTATCCGCAGGTGCAACGTGGAAACATCCTACATATCGCCACCCAGCCAGACACGACCATGACCTTTGATCAATCTGGAAGGCTGCAAACCAATGGCAGACCACGCACCGTCATTCTCAGTGATGACAAGCCTGCCGCGCCGGTGGGCGTTCCTGCTGCCAGCAATCCTCAAGCCCAGTAATTTATGGCTGCCGCACGCTCCAAAAACAAACGCAGCCAAAGCAAGGGAGGCGATGCTCCTATCTGGGATGAATCCGCCTCGAATACAGGCATCGTTCACAGCTCGGAAACCGCGCAAAACGCCTCGCGTCTGCTTTACACCGAAGGTCTGAAAAAAGTCTATGACGGACGTGCCGTGGTCAATGGCGTGGACATCGAAGTCAAGGAAGGTGAAATTGTCGGCCTTCTCGGCCCCAATGGTGCTGGTAAAACTACCACCTTTTACATGATCGTCGGACTTGTCAGGCCCAATGGCGGCAAGGTCTTCTTTGACGGCAACGATGCCACTCAGGAGCCTATGTTTAAACGCGCCCGTCTCGGGATGGGCTACCTGCCCCAGGAGGAGTCTATTTTCCGCCGCCTCAGTGTCCGCGATAACATCCTCGCGGTCATGGAAACCCAGCCATTCACCAAGAAGGAGCGCGAGGAGCAGTGCCAGCAGTTGATGGAGAAATTCGGTATCGACCATGTCGCGAATAATCCTGCACTCACCCTTTCTGGTGGTGAAAAACGCCGTCTCACCATTGCCCGCAGCCTCGTGACCGAGCCTAAATTGCTAATGTTGGATGAACCTTTCAGCGGAGTTGACCCAATCGCTGTCAGTGAGATTCAGGACATCATTCGTATGCTACGTCGCGCAGGCCTTGCCATTCTAATTACGGATCACAACGTGAGAGAAACACTCAACATCGTAGATCGCGCGTATCTCATCTATGAAGGTCAGGTTCGCCGCCATGGCACGAAGGATTTTCTTGTCAATGACCCCGAGGCACGTCGCCTCTATCTCGGTGAAGATTTCACCATGTAAGATTCCCCAACCCCTCACCCCCGAACACAAGGAGGATAAACACCATGCAAAAGCACAACATCAACCTGCCGATCATCATCACTGGACGTCATCTCGAAATCACGGACGCCATCCGTGAGTATGCCACCAAGAAGATTGAAAGTCTCCACCTCGACTACCCGCGCATCATCGAGGCCAAGGTGATCCTCGACGTTGAGCACCATCGCCAGATCGCTGAAATCATTCTTTTCTGTGCCAACCACATCGTTATCGAAGTGAAGAGCACCACGGAAGACATCTACGCCAGCCTCGACGAGTCCACCTCGAAGATCGCCCGCCGGATGCGCAAGTTCAAAACCCGCCTGCTTAAGAGCCATCGTCCGCGCAAGGACGGCAGCATTCGCCATATCGAGCAGCACGTTTTCCACTCCGACGACCTGCATAGCGAAGAAGAGCATGTTGAGCCCACTTACGTTCACAAGGAGGCTTACAAAGTGCGTCCTCTCTATCCTGATGAAGCCATCCTTGATCTCGAAATGAGTGACCGTACTTTCGTCGTCTTTCACAATCAAAAGTCTCACAAGCTCGCCATCATGTTCCGTCGTAAAGACGGTGAGTACGGCTTGATCGAGCCTGAAGACCAAGCAGCTAAGTAAGCTTCAATCGTCAGTCCTTTCTTGGCTGGGCGGGTTGTAAAACCTGTCCAGCCTTGATCTTTGTGGGCAGAACGTCTCGGTCTAAAATCGCTCCCCTATCAGTGCCATGAGTCGCCACGTTCATCCTCAAATTCAGCCCCGGTCTCTTGTGGCGATTTCCGGCGGGCGAGACTCGGTGGCCATGTTGCATTGGTTGTTGGTCGAAGGTCACTCCGGTCTGATCGTCTGTCATCTCAATCACAGCCTGCGTGGACGTGAATCCGGTCAGGATGCGGTTTTCGTGCGCCGCCTGGCTAAAAAGCATGGATTACCCTGTGAGGTCAGGAAGGTCGATGTCGCCGCCCTGGCGCAGCGTCAGCACCAGTCGGTGGAAACCGCCGCGCGAGAGGTGCGCTATGAGTTCCTCAAAGAAATGGCCGTGAAGCACCAAGCGGATCGCATTTACCTGGCCCATCATGCCGATGATCAGGCAGAAACCATCCTCGCAAACCTGTGTCGAGGTGCCGGACTGAATGGACTGGCCGGCATGAAGATGGAGACCGAACTCACGGTGCTGCCGCATCGCATCCTTCTC